>JBFFIL010000102.1:0-5564 GCA_041556535.1 Acidimicrobiia bacterium
CACGCCGACAGCGGCCACAAGAACCGTTGCAGCAGCAAATGCAGCTGCCCCGCTCTTACCGGTCGATATGTCCTGATCGAGCATTCCAACGTTGACATCCTCTTCAACGAATTGCTGATGGCGATCGTCGTAGTCCAAGGAGTCAATCGGTCCCAACACGTCATCCTGGGTGCGTCGGATGTTTCGGTCCACGGCCTCACCGATCAGCTCTTCTTCCCGCTCATTTTGAGGTGGTAAGGGGACACCGCTCAAAGGGTCTATGTGGGTACGTTCGCCCTCATCCGTGATTCCATCGTCTGGGATTGGAGGATCAGGCAAGCAATGCCTCCATGGCTAACGGACCACAGACAATACGTACCCCACACTGTCGCTGCTCCATAACCGGCATTATGTACGTCGCCACTCCGACCTTGAATCGGGCTCGACGAGGTTCGCCCTGAGGGACGCCCCCCAAGCCCCGGCCTCTACTCGACGCTGCCCTCCCGGATCTGAATCGTCTTGAGGTCGGAGTGGAAGTCGAGCGCGTACTCGCCGCCCTCACGGCCTATACCGGATATCTTGCACCCGCCGAACGGAGCCGTGAGATCCCTGACCAGGAAGGTGTTGACCCAGATGGTCCCCGCCCTGATCCCGCCTCCAACCGAGTGGGCCCGGGCCTCAGAGCCTGTGTAGACGATCCCGCTCAGGCCATACTCCGTCGAGTTGGCAAGGGCTACCGCCTCCTGTTCGCCGGAGAAGGTCTGGAATGTGAGTACCGGCCCGAACACCTCCCTCTGCACCACTTCGGAGTAGTTGTCCTTGGGCTGAATGAGTGTGGGCTCGTACCAGAGACCATCTGCCTTCCATCTCTCTCCACCCCGGAGAACGGTGTCCCCGGCCTCCCTGGCACGGCCGACAAAGCCCTCGACCCTCGCCAGATGGTCAGGGTGGATCAGAGGCGAGATCGTCGTCGAGGGGTTGCGGCTGTCGCCGAGCACGTGCTCATCGGTGTGCTTGTTGAACAACTCCAGAAACTCCGCCGCCGCCGACTCCTCGACGATGAGCCTGGTCCCGGCCAGGCATACCTGGCCCGAGTCGTCGTATTGGCCTGCAGCCTTCTTGGCGGCAGCGTCGAGATCGGAATCGGCGAAGACGACGAGAGGGCCCTTCCCCCCCAATTCCGCCGTGAAGGGGACGATGTTCTGCGCCGCTGCCACGCCGATGTGGCGAGCGGTCTCCGGCGACCCGGTGAAAGAGATCCGGCGGACTCGCCGGTCGTTGACGAGTGCAGCCCCGACTTCGTCTCCGATCCCCTGGACGACATTGAACACCCCTGGGGGGAAGCCGGCTTCGTCGGCAAGGTCTGCGAGGAGGGAGGCGGAGAGGGGCGCCCACTCAGCAGGCTTGAGAACCACGGGGTTGCCGGCGGCCAGGGCCGGCGCCAGCTTCCAGGTCGACAGCAGCCAGGGAGCGTTCCACGGCGTGATGATCACCGCCGGGCCTGCCGGCATCCTCTGGACGAGGTTGTCGGTCCCCTTGGACGACCACTCGCGACCCTGGTACCCGGCCGCGATGTCTGCGTAGTTGCGGAAGTTGGAGGCTCCGCGGTGGATGACCCGAGCCTCGAGACTCTCGAGGAGCATGGCCATGTCGACACACTCGACCGTTGCCAAATCCTCGATGTTGTCGTCGATCAGGTCTGCCAGGCGGTGCAAGTACTCGCCGCGCTGCGCGGGGGAAAGAGACGACCAAAGCGGGAAGGCATCTACCGCGGCGGTCACCGCGGCGTCGGCGGCTAGAGCGTCGCCTCTGGCGACGTCGGCAAGCTTCCACTCCCAGTCCAGCGGTGATCGCACCTCGAATGTGGGCCCGAACGCCACCCTCTTGCCTCCGATGAAGTGATCGGGCGAGACGGCGACGTCCGAGATCTCCGCACGTGTTGAAGGCATCTGTCTCCGAGGTCGTTAGCAACCGAAGGATAAACTCGCGTCTCCGCTGTCACATGAGATGCCCCGTCCACTGAGCAATCACGATCCTGAGGTCGTCCTCGAGGCCGAGCGCGATATCCGCTCGCGGCTCGAGGGGAGAACCCTCGACTTCGAGGCGCTATTGGCAGTCTCCAACATCTATCGGGCTGCCAACGCTGTCCGCAATCGGATGGAGAGGGAGGTTCTCGGTCCGTCAGGCCTCAGTTGGGGCGGGTTCACGATTCTCTTCGTCCTCTGGGTCTGGGGTGATCAGGAGACCGGCGACCTCGCAGAAGAGTGTGGACTGGCGAAGGGGACCCTGTCGGGGATGCTCCGCACGCTGGAGCGGTCGCGGCTCGTGTCCAGGTCCGCTCATCCGACCGACGGGCGTCGAGTAGTCGTGGAACTGGAGTCGGCCGGTGAAGAGCTGATCGAGTCGGTCTTCCCCGACTTCAACCGCCACGAGGCAATGTTCACCCAGCAACTCGACTCCGACGAGCGACGGGAGCTGGCTCGTCTGTTGAGGCTCGTCACCGCAACCGCCGACGGAACCCCGTTGGTCGCCGGAGACGCACGCTGAGTACTATCTCGTTTGGCTCCAAACGACACCCAGGAGAAGACAGCATGGGAGAGATAGTCGGCGCAGGGCTGGTCAGCCACGCGCCCACGATCATGTTCGACGAGCCGGCGCGCCGCGAGATAAACGACGGCCACGAGATCAGCCTGGTTCCTGGGCTCTTGAGGCTCCGGGAGACCTTCGACCACCTCGACGTGGATACGATCGTCATCGTCGACTCGCACTGGTTCACCACGGTCGAGCACGTGCTGTCGGCTCATGCCCATCGCCAGGGCCGAATGACCTCCTCGGAGCTTCCGCGGGGTATGTCCGGCGTCCCGTACGACTACGACGGCGATCCCGAGCTGGCTCGTCTTGCCGCGACGCTGGGAGACGAGCTAGGAACGCCGACACATGCCAGCGATGACGAGTTTCTTCCCGTGTACTACGCGACTGTGAACCTCGTTCACTACCTGCAGAAGGACGAGAGAGTCGTGTCGGTCTCAGTCGTCCAGACCGGCGAGACGGACGACTTCCTCACGATGGGTGAGGCGCTCGGCGAAGCCGTGCGACGGCTGGACCGCCGCGTGGTGATTCTGGCCTCGGGCGGGATGAGCCATACGTTCTGGCCGCTCAGCCAGATCCCGAAGCACGAGGCGTCGGACCCCATCCACATCTTCACACCCGAGGCGCGCGAGGCAGACGAGCTTCGGCTCCGCTGGATGGAGGCAGGCGAGCACCGCAAGATCGTGGAGTCGATGCCTGAATACATGCAGCACGCGCCCGAAGGGGACTTCGGCCACTATCTGATGATGCTGGGCGCGATTGGCGGCGCGGAGTGCACTGCAAAAGGCGAGATGTACTCCGATTACGAGAACGCGACGGGCACCGGGCAGGTCCACGTCTGGTTTCCCCAACCCGAAGGCGGGTGGACGGCCTAACCAAGAATCCAGAGCCCACCGTGGCAAACTTTCACGGTGGTCGCACTAAGGACAACCCCCGGGCTGGCTGAAGGCCTCGAAGGGGTCGCCAATGCCCTCGAGTCGCTGAGCCTCGAGACCGCCGGGATCGTCGAACCCGGAGCGCGGACGACGCGCGACCGTCTGGTCCGCACGATTCGGGGGTACCTGATCCCTCGGCTGCTGGATCCCTCCATGCCACTCTGCGTGGTCCTTGCGGGTCCGACCGGCTCCGGGAAGTCGACTCTCGCCAACAGCCTCTCCGGAATCGACTTCTCCGAGACGGGTCCGATTCGGCCGACGACCACCGGTCCCGTCGTTCTCGCCTCCAGCCGGGCGAGCGAGAAATTCTCAGTCATTGGTGGAGTCGCGTGCGAGGTCGTGACTGGTTCGGCAACCATTCTCGACGAGATAGCCCTCGTTGACACCCCCGACATCGACTCGACGTCGGTAGAGCACCGGAGAATCTCCGAAGCGCTCATCGATAGCGCCGACGTCGTGTTGTTCATTACCTCTCCGCTCCGGTACGCCGACGAAGTGCCCTGGTCCGTGCTCAGGCGCGCCACCGAGCGCGGCGCGCCGGTGCTCCACGTCCTCAATCGGCTCGATCCGGGGTCCGCGGGCGCACTGGTGGACCTGAAGGGGCGAATTAGAGCTGAAGGGCTCGAGAGCGAGGTCTTGCGGGTGGCCACCCATCACCTCCCCGAGAAGGCCCAATCGGTGCCTGCCCTGGCGGTCAAGGCCATCGCGGACCGATTGATCGATCTTGCCGTCGACCGCGAGAGACGCCAGAGAGAGATCTTCTCGCGCGTCGTATCGTCAACCGTTGACCGTGCCTACGAGCTCGCCGACTCGGTCGAGAGAGGTATGGGATGGTTCGAGTCGGTGGCCGGCGACATCTCCAGCGCCTATTCCGAGGCTGCGGCAAGCCTCGACCTCCAGGGCTCGGGGGCCGGCCTGGCCCTTCCCAAGCCGCCACGGCCGGGCAACCGACGGGCGAATCGATGGATCAGGCGACACGGCATGGAGACGGTCGAGCTTCGCCAGTACCTCAGGCAGAAGAGGCGGAGCCTCACCGCCACCATCGAGGACAACCTCGGCTCGCTGATTACGGCTCCGGAGCGCGTGACTTCTGAAGCGACGGTGATCAGAGCGCCCCTCGACTCCCTGGCCCTGCGCCGCGGGATCCAAGCGGTCATCGGCGGCTGGTTCGACTTCGTAGTGAGGATGGCGTCTGCTCTCCCCGAGCCGGGGCGACCGCTGGCAACGGCGATGATCGTTGAGAGCGCCCTGGGCGGTGAGACCACTGAAGCCCACGAGTGGCTGCTGGGGGACAAGCAAGAAGAGATGGTGTCTCGGGCCCGACGTGAGCTGGAGAGCAGGATCGAGTCCCTCTACGAGGCTGCGGCCAGACGCGGCGTCACCCAGTTGGACGCACTGGCCGAGCAGCCCTATGGGGCCACGCGGCTGAGACGGAGCCTCGCAGCCGTCGGCAGGTCGCAGTTCACCAATGCGTGACGACATCGTTGTCCTGCTCGACAAGGCCGACCTGGCAGTTGGGACGAGTGCTGGCGTCGTCGCCCAAGAGGAGCTTGCTTCGGCTGCCGAGTCCATCGGAAGCGCGCGGGTGCGGCTCTCGTATCCCGCAGACGTCCTCGTCGCTGCTCTTGCCGGTGGGACCGGATCGGGCAAGTCAAGCCTCGCGAACGCCTTGTGCGAGACCGACGCGGCGGCGATCGGCGGCATAAGGCCCACGACGGATGAGCCCCTCGCCCTGGTCCCGTCCGGGTCATCAGCCGCGATTTCCGGCTACTTGGACGCCATGGGGGTTACCCGCCGCCGGACCCACGACGCCGCTGATTGGCTGTGCCTGATCGACATGCCCGACACCGACTCGGTGGAGTTGGACCATCGCCTTCGGTTCGACATGCTCCTACCGCGGCTCGATGTGGTCATCTGGGTGCTCGATCCGGAGAAGTACCGGGATGCCTCGCTTCATCACGGCTATCTGAAGCGTCTTGCCCCCTATGCGGCTCAGTTCGTCTTCGTGCTGAACCAGGCGGACCGCCTCGGCCCCGGCGAGGTGGACGGCGTCGTCGCCGA
>JBFFIL010000103.1:0-5546 GCA_041556535.1 Acidimicrobiia bacterium
ACTTCGTAGCCGTCCGAAACCCTTGGGACCCGGCCACGTCCCCGGGAGGCTCTTCGGGTGGGTCGGGCGCCGCAGTCGCCGCCGGCGTCACGCCGGTCGCCATAGGGACCGATACCGGTGGCTCGGTTCGCGTTCCCGCCGCGCTTTGTGGGACCTTCGGGTTGAAGGTGACCCACGCCCGGGTGCCACTCGACGGCGTGTTCCCGCTCGTTCCCAGCGCAGACACGGTTGGGCCGCTGGCCGACTCGATCGCGAATCTCGACGCCGCCTACCGGGCGATGTCGGGGGACGACTCCACACCCCAACCGCCTTCGAGGCTGAGAATCGGAGTGCCCCAGCCGTGGTACGCCAAGAGCCCCACTGATGCCGGCGTCGCCTCGGCATTCGAGTCTGCCGTCGCCGCTCTCGGAGATCTGGGCCACGTCGTCGAGGAGATCGGCCTGGAAGATGCTGTGCCCTCGCGTCATCTGGTCCACTCCATAGCCGACGAGGTGACACAGGTCCATCGTGAGTTCCGCTCGGCCGGGGAGGTCTATGGAGAGGACGTCGCCATGAGACTCGATGTCGCGGCGAGCGTCACACCCGAAGAGATGGAAGATGCGGCCGAGTGGCGATCACGACTCCAGAGGTCGTTCGGCGCGGTCTTCGACTCGGTCGACTACTTGATCACTCCGACCGTCCCGGCCATGAGGAAGGTCATCGGGGACGACGAGATCAATGGGCGGCACCACAGGACGGTGCTCTCATATTTCACCGCGCTGGTGAACCAATCGCTTCACCCCGCGATAGCCATGCCGCTGGCCGGGTCGGGCTCACCCCCTGCCTCTCTTCAGGTGATCGGCCGCCCCGGCGCCGAGGTGCCGCTGCTCGAGTTCGGACGGTCGCTCGAGGCTGTCGGACTCGTCGGGTTTCGTCTGGCCCCGAGCAGTTCACCTACGCCGGGCACGGGATAGAATCGAGCACTGCCATAAATGCGGATGCGTCCCCGGGAGGTCCCTTGAGAAACCCTTCCGCGACCGCGCCGCCACTCAAGAGGAGCTGACGCGAAGTGGCCGAAGAGACTCCCCACCCCTCTTCAACACCAACAGAATCCATGGACCGGCTGGTCATTCGTTTCGCGGGCGACTCGGGCGACGGCATGCAGCTGGCCGGGAGCAGGTTCACCGACGCATCGGCGCTGTTCGGCAACGACCTGGCGACGCTGCCAAGTTTCCCCGCAGAGATCCGTGCCCCGGCAGGGACGCTGCCCGGAGTATCGAGCTTCCAGGTCCAGATCGCCGATTACGACATCCTCACCGCGGGTGACGCCCCCGACTGCCTGGTCGCGATGAACCCGGCCGCCCTGAAGAAGAACCTCAAGGACCTCCGCCAGGGAGGGACGCTGATCGTCAACAGCGACACGTTCGAGGAGCGCAATCTGGCCAAGGCGGGATACGAAGTGAACCCGCTCGAGGATGACTCGCTCATCGGCTACCGGGTCATCAAGGTTCCAATGGACGAGCTGACGAAGGAAGCCGTCAAGGACTCGGGTGTCAGCGGGCGCTCCGTGCTGCGCTCCAAGAACTTCTTCGCCCTCGGCCTCATGGCCTGGCTGTTTCACCGGCCGACGGAGCCAACAATCGAGTGGGTCAACCGGAAATTCGCCAAGCTTCCTGAAGTGGGCGCCGCCAACATCGCGGCGTTCCAGGCCGGCTACACGTTCGGCGTCGCCACAGAGGCGACAAAGACCACATTCGAGGTCAAGCCCGCCTCCCTGCCCCCGGGCACCTACACCAACGTCAACGGGAACACCGCCCTCGCCTGGGGCCTGATCGCCGCGTCCCGAAAGTCGGGCCTGCCGCTCTTCTACGGCACCTACCCGATCACCCCGGCCTCCGACATCCTCCATGAGCTCTCCCGTCACAAGAACTTCGGTGTTCGCACTTTCCAGGCCGAAGACGAGATCGCCGGAGTGGGCGCCGCCATCGGAGCGGCGTTCGCAGGCAATCTCGCCGTCACGGGCTCGTCCGGGCCCGGGATCGCGCTGAAGAGCGAAGGCATCTCGCTCGCATTCATGCTGGAGCTCCCCCTCCTGGTGATCAACGTCCAGCGAGGAGGGCCATCGACGGGGCTTCCGACCAAGCCCGAGCAGTCGGACCTCCTATTCTCCCTTTACGGGCGTCACGGCGAGTCCCCACTCCCCGTCCTGGCCGTCCCGTCGCCATCGGAAGCCTTCACCATGGCCATCGAAGCCGCACGCGTGGCGGTCAAATACATGACTCCGGTGATTCTCCTCAGTGACAACTACGTCGCCAACGGCTCGGAGCCGTGGCTACTCCCGGATGTGGACGCCATCCCCGACTTCGAGGTGAAGTTTGCAGAACACCCCAACGGGCCCAACGGGACATTCCTCCCCTACATGCGCGACGCCGACACCTTCGCCCGACCCTGGGCCGTGCCCGGGACACCCGGGCTCGAACATCGGATCGGGGGTCTGGAGAAGGCGGCGATCACCGGAGACGTCTCGTACGACCCCGACAACCACCAGCTCATGACGGACGCAAGGGCGTGGAAGGTTGCGAACATCGCCAACGACATACCGCCCATCGAAGCCCACGGAGACGAGGACGCGCGCCTGCTGGTGCTGGGGTGGGGGTCGACCTTCGGGTCGATACGGGCAGCAGCGCGGCGGGCACGACTGGACGGCATTCCCGTGGCGACAGCCCACCTTCGTTACGTCAACCCCCTTCCCGGGAACCTCGGCAAGCTCCTCGCCTCGTACGACAAGGTGCTGATACCCGAGATGAACACCGGACAGCTCCTGAAGATCATCCGCGCCGAGTTCCTCCTCGACGCAACCGGTTTGAACAAGGTCGCAGGCGAGCCGTTCAAGGTGTCCGAGATCGCCGACAAGATCAGGGAGATGTCGAAGTGACCACTCCCTCGTACACCCGCTCCGACTTCCAGACCGACCAGGAGGTGCGCTGGTGCCCCGGGTGTGGCGACTACACGATCCTCGCTTCGGTCCAGCAGTTCCTCGCCGGCCTGGGCCGCAACCGGGAGGAGTTCGTCTTCATCTCCGGCATCGGGTGCGCGTCGCGATTCCCCTACTACGTGAACACCTACGGG
Source organism: Acidimicrobiia bacterium (assembly GCA_041556535.1). Classification (GTDB taxonomy): domain Bacteria; phylum Actinomycetota; class Acidimicrobiia; order Spongiisociales; family ZC4RG35; genus JAWWBL01. The sequence continues at coordinate 3,109 of JBFFIL010000103.1, forward strand.
ATGCACTCGATCCACGGACGGGCGCCGGCCATCGCGACAGGCCTGGCGGTCACCCGGCCCGATCTCTCGGTCTGGGTGATAACGGGTGACGGTGACGGTCTCTCGATCGGGGGCAACCACCTGATCCACGCCTTGAGGCGGAACGTAAACCTCAAGATCATCCTGTTCAACAATCAGATCTACGGGCTGACGAAGGGTCAGTACTCGCCGACCTCAGAGGTGGGCAAGTCGACGAAGTCCTCGCCGTTCGGCTCGGTGGACCACCCCTTCAACCCGGTCTCACTGGCGCTCGGCGCCGATGCGTCGTTCGTGGCGAGGACAGTGGACATGGATCGAAACCACACCCAGGCAATCCTTAAGGCCGCCTACGAGCATCAGGGCGCCGCCTTCATCGAGGTGTATCAGAACTGCAACGTGTTCAACGACAAGGCCTTCATCCAGATCACCGGCAAGGAGGAGCGCATCCACAACCGGATCGACCTCGAGCAGGGCAAGCCGATCGTGTTCGACGGGGGGGCCAAGGCCGTGATCATGAGGAACGGGCAGGCCACCGTGGTGGACTCCTCCACCGTGGACCCGCAGGCGATTCTCGTCCACGACGCGGCCCGCCCCAACCCGTCCCTGGCCTTCGCCCTGAGCCGCCTCTCCCACGGGCCGTATGGGCCCACCCCTCTGGGGATCTTCCGGAGCGTCTCGAGGCCTGCCTACGACGCCGAGGTCAACGCTCAGGTCGAGCACGCGACCGATGAGAGGGGCCCTGGAGACCTCGCCCGGCTCCTCCGATCCCACGGGACCTGGTCGGTCGAATAGGGATCGTCAGACCTCCTGCCGGGGGTTTTGTCGCCAGCCGGTCGATTGGCCCCAGACCCGGTTGCGATAGGTTCCCCTTGACCTCTAACCTGGGCATTCTGCGGAGCTGGCCGCCAGCCTGCCTACCGCAGCCTACGGGAGGAAAAGAAAGGAATACATAGTGAAAAGCACTCTTTCCCGATGGCGCTGGGTAGCCGTTCTCGCAGTATTTGCGATGATCGTCGCTGCTTGCACCACGGGGGGCGGTGACACCACGACCACCGCTGAGCCTCCGGGCCCGGGGACGACACAGCCCCCGACGACCGGCACGACTCAGCCGCCGGCTCCTCAGGGATTCACCTACAGCGTAGGAATCATCTCTGATCCGACGACGGACAACGTGTGGGCGTATCTCGACACCGAGAGCGATGTGTACAACAGCTACGTGCTTGCCAGCCAGGGCGCGTCCCTATACGGCCAGCAGCTGCCTAGCTATCAGTACGCACCGAGTGCCGCCCTACCCGACATTGCCCCAGAGGGCGCCGCCGACGGCGACAACTGGGTCATCGAGGTGCCTCTGCGCCAGGGACTGGTCTGGTCCGACGGCGAGGCCGTCGATGCCAATGACTGGGTGTTCACGTTCAACACCGTGAAGGACCTCGCGCTGGCCGGGAACTTCCTCGACTTGTGGCCGCTGGCCTCTGAGGACGACCCTGCCACGGAGGATGCGAACGAGTACAGCCTTGGTCTCATCGACGTGACCGCAGTCGACGACTACACCGTTGCGTTCACCTGGAACGACCAGCCCGGTCTGGCCGTCTGGCAGTTCGGCACAGCCTTCGCCCCGGCATTCCCGGAGCACTACTGGGCTGAGCACGTCGCCGCCTCGGCCGACGCCGCTGGCCTCTATGCCGTGTCTGGTCTGAACGCTCCCGCGTTCGGCTCGGACATCGTCGCAGAGCGCGAGCCTGGTGCCTACGTCCGCAACATCGCCAACGACAACTACTCCTACAAGGGCGCCACGTACACCGCGTACGCCAACGGCGCCATCGACTTCACGAGCGCCGACGGCGCGACGGAGACATGGGGTGGCCCGGCGTCTGGCGACGTGGTGGCCGAGTGGGTCGAAGGCCCGTTCATGAGTGAGATGCTGTTCAACGTCTACGGCAGCCAGGATGCTGCCGCTCTCGCGTTGATCAACGGCGAGATCGACTTCTGGATGAACCCGCTGAGCTTGTCTCGCGGTCTCCAGGGGCAGTTCCTCGACGCAGCGGACCTCAATGTGGTCGCGAACTCCGGAGTAGGACTGTTCTACATGGCGTTCAACACCCGCCGATTCCCAGGAAACAACGTGGCCTTCCGCCAGGCTGTTGACTGCATGATCGACAAGGACTTCGTTGTCAACAACGTCCTTGCCGGCGCCGTCATCTCCTTGGACTCGGTGGTTGCCCCGGGCAACGCTGCGTGGTTCAACCCCGACGCTCAGAGCACCTGCTTCGGCCTTTCTCAGGAAGAGCGGCTTCTCAAGGCCGTCGAGATCCTGAAGGCCGGTGGCTGGAGCTGGGACGACACCGATGGGGACGGCGCTCCCAATGAGCCCGCATTCCTCGGTGGGCGCGACGATGTCGCACAGGGAGATGGACTCAACC
>JBFFIL010000104.1:0-5528 GCA_041556535.1 Acidimicrobiia bacterium
ACCTCCGGCTCCGATGTCGTGGGCGCCGCCCCGGAGGGCTGACACGCTGCGGCGGTCAGGGCGACGAGGATGACGGCCGCGGTTCGCCACTTCGAAGAGAGATTCTCGGCCATGGGCACTCAGGATGGCACAACCACGGTCAGGCGACGGCGGCGACCCAATCCTTGACCATCCGGTCGAGGGTCTCCATGGGGACCAGCCCGCTGCCGAGCACGGTGTCGTGGAACCCCTTGATGTCGAAGCCGTCACCCAGCGACTCCTCGGCCTCACGGCGCATGCGCATGATCTCGAGACGACCAATCATGTAGGCGAGGGCTTGGCCGGGGACGGCTATGTAGCGGTCGACCTCGTCCTCGATCGTCGTCCGTGTCATCGGGGAGTTGGCGAGGAAGTAGTCGATCGCCTGCTGGCGGGTCCACCCCCTGGCGTGGATTCCGGTGTCGACCACGAGCCTTCCGGCACGCAGGGAGTCGTTCGACAACATCCCGATCCGGCTCATTGGACTGCTGAACAAGCCCGTCTCGTCTGCCAATCGCTCCGAGTAGAGACCCCAGCCTTCGGCATATACGGTGATGAGGGCCAGCTTGCGGAACTCGGGGACGTCGTCGAGCTCCTGGGAGATGGCTATCTGGAGGTGGTGCCCGGGAATCCCCTCGTGGAACGCCATGGACTCGATCTCGAACCTTCCCCAGCGGCTTGGCTCGGCGGTGTTCACAAAGAACGTGCCCGGCCGGGACCCGTCCACTGCCGGCGGGAAGTAGAACGCCGAGGGGCCCATCGGAGTCTCGGCGACGAGACAATCCGCCTCCGGCAGACGCCCGAACCAATCCCCCATGGCCTCCTTGGCCCGGGCCATCGCGATCTCGGACTGTTCGACCACTTCGGCCCCGGTCTCGAAGTGGAGCTCGGGATCGTCTCTGAGACGCGAGTAGATCTCGGCGAGATCGTCGGTCCCGAGAACCTCCCCTCCCAGTTCCCGGTACTCGTCGTCGAGACGCTCGACCTGGGCCAGCCCGATCTCGTGCACCTCGTCGGGGTCGAGGGGAAGAGACATGTGTTGACGGACGAGTCGGGCGTAGGTGTCCTCGCCGTCGGCAAGCCAGCTCAAGCCCGGCTGATCCTCGCTGCGTCCCGCCGGAACCACCTGGTCGGCGAGCACGTCCCGGTAGGACTGCAGAGCCGGTCTCTCATGGTCGCGAACCACCTCGAGGAGCCGGGCACGCCACTCGCCCTGGTCGAGCCCGGCCGGGCAACGGGCAAGGAGGAACGGGTCCTGATCCACCGGGGTCGCCAGCATTCCGTCGATCTGGGCGACCGTCTTCTCGACAGTGGAAGCCATCGGGGTTCGCCCGCCGGCCACACCCTCGACGAGTCGCTGTGAGATCTCACCCAACGCGGCCTGAATCTTGGAGAACCGCTCGATGAAGTCGTCGCCGTGTTCCACGGTCTCGATGGGCAGCTGAGGAATCGCGACCGGGAGCTGGGCCTGGAGACCCGAAGTGTGGCTCACCGAGAACTCGGCCAGTCGAGTCTCGGAGACGTCGGCGGCCATCCCGGCCTCGAAGATGAGCACGTCCCGCGTGATCTGGTCGGACGGGTCGAGACCCTTTGGGTCGATTGCTATGGCGCGGTCCACCATCGTCCGCAGCTCGCCGATCTTCCTGTCCTCCGCCGCCCGGGAGTACTCCCCCCACTCGGTGTCGTGATCGTGGATCCCGCGCAGCGTTGCCACGATTGGCTGGGTGCGAAGGGTCCAGTCGTGGTATTCGTCGGCCAGCGCCGCCAACTGCTCGTTGCTCAAAGACTCCTACCTCTCAGACGGTGGCCGGAGGGTAGGCGACCTGGGGCCACCTCCGACGCCGGCACGGTCCGGAAGGCCTACTCATCGGTCTCGAGCACCACCACGGGGATGTACGGCCGTCTGGTCTTCTCCTCGTAGCTGGAGAAGTCGGCGTTGAACGCGACCTGTTCCGCCCAGATCCGGACACGCTCCTCTCCCTCGGCGACACGGGCGGTTGCGTTCATCGACTCTGTGCCGACCTCGATCCTGACATCGGGGTTTGCCTCTACGTTGTACAACCAGTCCGGATTGGTGTGTGCGCCGCTCTTCGTGGCGAACACCGCATACCCGCCGTGGATCCTCAGGTATGCGAGAGGGTTGATCCTCTCGGTCCCGGTCTTCGCGCCCTTGTGATGCAACAGCAGCAGGGGCTGGGACTCGAAGCCCCGGACGTTGCCGGCATTCGCCCTGAACTCGTCTATGACCCCTCTGTTGTGTTCCGACATCGGGTGGCCTTTCTCGTCGTTTGGTCGCCAGAACCTACCCGGGGGAATCGCCGTCCGGCGGCCCGATCCGGTCCAAGAGCAGGTAGTGCCCGGCCTTGTGAAAGTCGGCTCCAGGATCCCAACCAGGAGCCAGCTCGCCCGACGCCTCCTCCCGTGAGATCAGGCGCGGGGATTCGAGCTCCCGCTCTTCGCCGTCGACGGTCAGCACGGCACCTCCCGAGGCGAGGATGTTCTGAACCCAGTCACATCCCGGGCCGTATCTGACCGTCAGCACGAACCCGTCCCGGGTGGGGTGGGCGTCGAGAGGCGTTCGATACTCGGCCCCTGAGGATCGACCCCGATGAGTGACGACCGGGCGCTTTCCCTTCTTCACCTCCCGCGGGTTGAACACTCTCTTGTTGATCAGTGCCAGCCATCTCGGGTACTGCATGACTGTGACCTTACGCCGTAAGACCCCGGTATTCCACCCGGCTACCGGTAATCACCTTTCTGCGGAGGGCACCACTCGTTAACGTGCCATGGTCCCCGGACCGCCCGTCACCCGAACGCGCCTTACCGAAACGACCCGATGATCCCCGTACGCCGATATCTCAGACTTCTCTCGAAGTACCTCCGGCCCCTGCGCAAGCGCATGGGGCTTCTCGGCGTGGTCGTGCTCGTCGACATCGGGCTCCAGCTGGTCAACCCCCAGCTAATCAAGCGGTTCATCGACGGGGCGATCGCCGGTGACGGATCTTCCGCCCTGATCCCCCTCGCCGCCACCTTCATGGGGATCGCCATCGCCCAGCAGGGGTTCGCGGTCTGGGCCACCTATCTGGCCGAGGAGGTCGGCTGGAGTGCGACGAACTCCCTGCGCTCCGACCTCGCCGACCACATCGTCCGTCTCGACCTCGGCTTCCACAAGAACCACTCCCCCGGGGAGTTGATCGAGCGAATCGACGGTGACGTCACCAACCTGTCCAACTTCTTCTCCGCCATGACGCTCAAGGTGATCGGGAACGGAGCTCTCATCGCAGGTGTCCTGGTCCTGTTGCTCATGGAGAGCTGGCTGATCGGGGTGGCGATCCTCGGGTTCACCGCGGTCGCACTGTTCGCCATGGTGCGCATCCACCACATCGCCGTCCCCTGGTGGAAGAAGGTCAGGGCCGCCGCCGCCGAGACCTACGGGTTCGTCGGCGAGCAGGTCGAGGGCACCGAGGACATCACCGCCAACGGAGCCGCCGGGTACATGCAGGAGCGGTTCGCCGGCATGCTCAGACGCTGGATGCCTCTCCAGGTCCGGGGGGCGATGGGGTTCGCCATCCTCTGGGGGACCAGCCTCCTCTCCTACGGGTTGTCGACGACAATCGTCTTCGTCGCCGGGTCGTGGCTGTTCGGCATAGGGACTCTCACCATCGGCGCCGTCTACCTCGTCTTCCACTACACCGAGATGACCCGCCGCCCGATCAACCAGATCCGCTCCCAGCTCGAAGACCTCCAGCGCGCCGGGGCGGCGATCTCGCGCATCGAGGAGCTGCTTGCCACCGAGAACGCCCTCCGTCCCGCGGGAGACGTCTCCATCGCGGGAGGCCCGCTGTCGGTCGAGTTCGACCACGTCGAGTTCTCCTACAACGACGCGGAAGGAGCCGACGGCCCCGTCCTCCACGACGTGTCGCTGTCGATCGCGCCGGGGAGGGTGGTGGGCCTGTTGGGCCGGACCGGATCGGGCAAGTCGACCATCGCCCGGTTGCTGACCCGGCTCTACGAGCCCCAGCAGGGCGAGATCCGCATCGGAGGGGTTGCGACCTGGGACGCACCGCTCGACGAGCTGCGGGCACGGGTGGGCATGGTCACCCAGGACGTCCAGCTGTTCCAGGCATCGGTCCGGGACAACTTGACCTTCTTCGATCGGTCCATCACCGACGACAGGCTCATCGAGGTCATCGAGCGTCTCGAGCTGACCGAGTGGCTCGACTCCCTGCCAGAAGGGCTCGACACGATGCTCGAGTCGGGCAGTGGCGGTCTGTCCGCCGGCCAGGGCCAACTGCTCGCCTTCACACGGATCTTCCTGGAGGACCCGGGAGTGGTGGTGCTCGACGAGGCCTCATCGCGTCTCGACCCGGCCACCGAGGCTCTCATCGAGCGGGCCGTCGACCACTTGCTCGAGAACCGGACCGGGATCATCATCGCCCATCGCCTCCACACGGTCACCCGAACCGATGACATCGTCGTCCTCGAAGACGGGCGGGTCGTCGAGTACGGGGAGCGGGTCGCTCTGGCAGGGGACGAAGGCTCACGATTCTCGAGACTCCTCGCCGCCGGGATGGAGGAGGTGCTCGCATGAGGCGCATGCCGATCTGGCGAGTCATCGCCAGGTTCATCACGAACGCACCCGGACGCTATGCGGTGAGCACCTTGTTGTGGGTGTCGATCTGGACGATGCCGCTCCTGGTCGGGCTCATAGCGGCGAACTTCTTCGACAGCCTCACCGGGCAGGCACCCGGCTGGAACCTGCCGACCCTCGTTGCCGCAATCTGGGGCTACGTGCTGGTGCGCCTCGGGTTCATCTTCGCGGGCATCCGCTGGCACGTCGGGCTGCTGTTCCGGACCGGGGCGGCGATGCGCCGATCCATGCTCCGCTGGCTGTACACCCTCCCCGGCGCCCAGCCGGTGACCGAGACCCCCGGCGAGGTGGTGAGCCGGTTCCGAGACGACGTCAACCACACCGTCGAGGCATACGACTTCACAGTCGACCTGGTCGGAGCGATCCTCGGCGCGGCGGTGGCCGTCATCATCCTTCTGGCGATCGACCCGACCATCACGGCGATCGTCTTCACGCCGATCGCGATAGTGATCGTCATCACCAGCCGTCTCGGCACCCGGATCCGGCAGTTCCGTCGCGAGGCGCGTGACTCGACCGAGGCGATCACAGGGTTCCTCGGGGAGATGCTGTCCTCGGTCCAGTCGGTGAAGGTCGCCGACGCCGAGGCGCCCATGCTGGGCCACTTCGCCGAGCTCAACGACTTCCGCAAGAGCCGCATGGTTCGGGACCGCACCTTCACCGCCGGAATCGAGGCGGTGTTCTACAACACCGTCAGCATCGGCACAGGCCTGATCCTGATTCTCGCAGTCGACTTGCTGGGAACGACCGCAGCCGCTGGCATGACGATCGGCCAGTTCAGCCTCTTCGTCTACCTGCTGCAGCAGGTGACAGAGTCGGCGTGGTTCATCGGCATCTTCCTGGCGCGTCTCCGCCAGGCCGA
>JBFFIL010000105.1:0-5497 GCA_041556535.1 Acidimicrobiia bacterium
GGGAGCTGCTGAGCTCGGACGATCTGAGGTATGTCCTGGTCCACGGCAGGGACGGAGAGCCGCTGGTCCATGACAGCCGACACGACGTCGGCAAGAGCAGCGACTGTGTGCCCGTCGCCCGCGGAGATGATCCTCTCGCTGAGCCCGAAGCCCGGCAGGTCGATCACGGTCGCGCTGAACCGTCCTGGGAGCTCGGCCACAACACCGTCGAAGACGATTCCGCCGGCGATGTCGACATCGTGGAGCAGGACAACGGGTATCGGCCCGCGGGATTGCTCCACCACGCTGACGGTCAGGCCGCCGGCCTGCATCCAGGTGCCGGAGTCGAGCTCAGCAAGTGCACGCGACTCCGTGAGGTCGATACGCTGCTCGGTCACCGCAGCCCAGATGACGGTCCCGGCCAGGACGAGGAGAAGCACCAGCGCAGCCATCCTCGACGCCACACGCGATGGTCGCTCGCCCTTCGGAGGCTCGACGACGCCGCTCACGAGATCATCACGACGTGGACGTGTCGCGGGCCATGGACCCCGAGGTTGAGATGAAGCTCGATGTCTCCAGTTCGGCTGGGCCCGGTGATTATGACGAGATTCGCGCTCTCGGCGGCCAAGGAGGCCTTCTTGCGAGCCATGTAGGAGATCGTCCGCTCCAAAGAAGAGGCCTCCAGCAAGGCGACGTGGACATCGGGGATGAGACTTGCCATGCGCGGGCGCCCCGGGCCGTGTGATAGGACGACGCTGCCGCTCTCGGCCAGCCCTGCCACGGCTCCGGTCACGCCGAGATCGACCATCGAATAGGCGGCTTGGTGTCGCTTGCGGCCGCTCTCGGGGACCGTGTGGTCCTGTCTCTCCAACCCCGCCCTCAGCAAGGCTGCATGCACGCCCGGCGCAGCGAGGTCGTCCCACGCAAGAAATGACCGGCATCCGTGGCCGGAGGCGATCCCCGCGACCGCCTTGGGCACACCGACCTTGCTCATCGGCCCATGGACGACCGCGTCGGCCTCCTGGGCGCGGTCTCGGAACAGAGCCACCAGGTCTGCACGCGGGAGGTCAGGTAGGCGCTCGGCGACTGCAGGAGGGGCTGGAAGAGATGCTCCCATCGCCGCCCTGCCCACACGTCCGATGAAGACGTCACGATTCACGATTCGACCTCCACCACCGCGTGAACGACTCCTTGGCCGGCCTCGGGAAGTCCCGATAGCGGGTCCAGCCTCGCGCCGGGCCTGGAATCCTCCTCAGCCAGCCCCGCGTGGCCAGCGGGGCGCTCACCGTCGAGGCCCACCTAATTGCTCTCGCCCAACGAGGCGGATCGATGGCACGGCGTGTGTACCCGTTGACTCCCCGCTCCAGCCAGCCGGCGAGCCTGCCCTGGGCGGCCGCCGACTCGCGGAGAAGCAGAAGCATCTTGGGAATGTCGATTCGCACAGGGCAGACATCCCGGCACGCGCCGCAGAGAGTCGACGCGAACGGGAGATCCCACCACGGGTCCATGCCGTGCAGTCCGGGCGTCACGATCGAGCCGACCGGGCCCGAGTAGACGGTGCCGTAGGCATGTCCTCCGACTGTCCGGAACACCGGGCATACGTTGAGGCACGCCCCACAGCGGATACAGGCGAGAATCTCCGCGGTCGGCCCGGCGAGAATGTCCGAACGGCCATTGTCGACGATCACCACGTGAAGACGCTCCGGGCCGTCAGCATCGGCGTTTCCCCTGGGACCGGTCAGGACGTTCGTGTATACCGAGAGGCGTTGGCCCGTGGCGGAGCGGGCCAGCACTTCGAGGACCACAGCGGCGTCCTCCCAACGTGACACGATCCGCTCCATCCCCATCACAGCGATGTGAACCGGGGGGGCGGTGGTCACCAAGCGCCCGTTCCCCTCGTTCTCGACGAGTACCAGCGAACCGGACTCGGCAACGGCGAGGTTGACACCGGAGATCCCGGCGTCGGCCGACAGGAACAATCGGCGGAGGTGATCGCGCGCTACTCGGTTGAGCTCGACAGGGTCTTCGGTGAAATCCGTCTCGAGTCGGCTCTGGAACAGGCGGCCCACATCCTCGCTCGTGAGGTGAAGGGCCGGCGCGATGATGTGGCTCGGCTTGTCGCCGGCGAGTTGCACGATGAACTCGCCGAGATCGGTCTCCACGACCTCGATGCCCTCCCCCTCTAGATACTCGTTGAGCTCGATCTCCTCGGTGACCATCGACTTGCCCTTCACGACCAGCTCGGCACCCTCGTCGCGGAGGATCTCGCCGATGATCCGCGTTGCCTCATGAGCGTCTTCGGCGAAGTGGGCCTGGCCGCCCGCCGCCGTGAGTTGATCCACGAAGTGGCCGAGCAGCCGATCGAGATGACTCAAGGCGTGGAGGCGAATGGCCCGGGCTCGGTCTTTCAGCTCGTCGGCTATCGGGAACTCGTCGATGGTGGATCGGCTCTTGCCGTCCATGTACCGCATGCCCCGATCCACGGCAGCAGCCCCGTGGCTTCCCAAAAGCCGCTCGGCGCGGGAGAGAAACGTGACCGGCTGGCTCATCGCTCGTCCCCGGCAAGGAGCTCGGCGATGTGCTTGACCTCGATCTCCGACCCGCGGCGGCGGAGGCCGCCTTCGATGTGGATGAGACAGGCGAGGTCACCCCCGACCAGGACGTCTGCACCGGAGGCCTCGACCCGGTTGAGCTTCTCGTCCATGATCGCGGCGGACACCGAGGGCATCTCGATGCTGAACAGCCCTCCGAAGCCGCAGCACTCATCGGCACCGTCGAGGTGTTTCCTGTCGACTCCGGACAGCAGCAGATCCGCCTGGCCGCCCAGACCGAGGCCCCGCAACCCATGACAGGAGTGGTGATAGGCGACGGAGCACCCGTCGCAACCGGCTCGGACATCTGTGTCGAGATCGTCCACCAGGAACTGGGTGAGCTCCCTTGTGCGCAGGGCGACTCTCCTCGACTGTTCCTCTCGCTCCGTTCCCGCGAACAAGTCGACATAGTGATGGACGATCATCTCGGCGCACGACCCAGAAGGGAGAACGATTGGTCCCTCGGTTGCGTCAAGGACGTCGAGAGTGTGCTCGGCCATCATGCGCGCCTGAATGGTGAAACCGACGTTGAAAGCCGGTTGGCCACAACAGGTCTGGTCGAGAGGGTAGGAGACCTGGCACCCGGCCTGTTCGAGAACGGCCACGACAGCCTCTCCCACCTGCGGAGCGAGAGCGTCCACCAGGCAGGTTGCCACTAGCTGGACCTGCGGCCCCTCCATAGGGGCATCACGTTACGCCTTGCGCTCCCCCACGGCGGACAATGCCTCGAGGTACCGATCGACAAGCATCGCGTACTTCTTCGCGTCATCCTTGAAGTCGTCACTGACCTCGCGATGGCGTCTTCGCAGGGCGAGGGCGGCGAACTTGGCGCCTCTCAGATAATGGGGGAGGCCCTCCAAGGATATGGCTGTCGGTCCGGGGTCAGGAGAGCCCGGTGACACCTTCGCCTGAGTTGTCGATGGCAGGCCGAGCTCGTCCAGATGGTCGAGAAGCACGTCCTCATCGGGGCGGTCGGCGTAGTCGCGGCCGACGTACCTATATGCGATTTCACCGGCTGGGGAGACGATCACGACTCCAGGCAGGGAGATCTTCCGCGGGTCCTTTTCGTCATCGAACCCCAGGGGCCTGATTGCGGCAGCCTTGCTCACGTCCGAGAAGATCGGAAAGGACAGGCCCAGTTTCTCCATGACGGCCGAGTTCTGGCCGGGAGAGTCGGCGGAGAGGCCGTAGACGCGTCCTCCCGCCGCGAGGAAGTCATCCTGACGTTGCGCCGTGACGGCCAACTGGCCGTGGCAATACGATCAGAAGTCTCCTCGATGAAACGTGATCACTGCTGCCGCGTCGAGGTGATCCGAAAGGGTCCAGTTGTTTCCCAACGGGTCCTGCACGGTGAAGTCGACGGTCATGGTGGCGTTCCTCTCGTCAGCCGCCATTGTTAGCGTGCCGCGGCCCATGTTCATTCCCATTCGCGGAGACAATCTCAAGCGTCGCCTGTTCCAACTCGTCGTCGGCCTGATCCTCTTCGGGTTCGGTATCGGTCTGATGTTGGAGTCCGGTCTCGGCGTTCCTCCCTGGGACGTGCTTCATCAGGGTCTGGCAACGCAGTTCGGACTCACAGTCGGCCAGTGGGCGATCATTGCCTCGTTCGGAGTGCTTCTCCTCTGGCTGCCGCTGCGGGAGAAGTACGGGGTCGGCACGATCGTCAACGCCGTGCTCATAGGGATCGTGATGGATCTGACTGTTGCCGTGCTGCCCGAGACCGACGGTCCTGCTGCCTGGGCGATGCTGGTCGGAGGCATCTTCGTGATAGGGCTTGCCACGGGCATGTACATAGGGGCCAACCTGGGGCCCGGCCCGCGTGACGGGCTCATGACCGCGATCGCCCGCCGCGGCTACTCGATTCGCCTCACACGATGGGGGCTCGAGATCGTCGTCCTGGTCATCGGGTGGATCCTGGGTGGCACCTTCGGGCCCGGGACTGTTGCATTTGCGCTCGGCATCGGGCCCATCGCCCAGATCTTCCTTCCCCGATGGACCATCGACACCGGTCATCCCGAAGACAGTTGGGACCATCCTGCTCGCTGACGGGCTCGCGAAAACCTAGGAGGGGACCGGTTGGCCCGGCTCCCGCGACTTCTCTATCGTGCGACGCACTTCCCTGAGCGTCCCGTTTCGACGTTCACTTCCCCGTTGGACGGTCTTGAGCGCGGTTCCAACGACGCCGATTCGGGCTGTGGAAAACGCGGTGCTTGACGGGTTCCACGCGTGTAATTACAGTGTTGAAGTCCATACAAGATTTAGTGGTTACTTCCCCGCACACCACAACATCTTGTGGTTGGAGCTTGAGAATGGACATGGCCCCCGGAGTGGTGTGTGAAACCGCCGTGCCGGGGCCGCGTGCGGAGGAGGCACACCAATGACCAAAGGCCTGCGGATCAATCGTCGCTTCACCGAGGCCGGGAGGAATCCCTACGACCTGTTCGACTGGTCGAAACGAGATTCGAGGATCGCCAACCCGGACGGGTCCGTGGTGTTCGAGATGAGTGATGCCGAGATACCGGCCCAGTGGAGCCAGGTCGCCTCCGACATCATGGTCTCCAAGTACTTCCGCAAGGCAGGCGTCCCCCAGTTCGACTCTGAGGGGCAGCCACTCCTCGACGATGACGGAAGCCCGGTCCTCGGGCCTGAGCGGTCCGCCAAGCAAGTGTTCGACAGGCTCGCGGGGACCTGGCGGCATTGGGGAGAGAAAGAGGGCTACTTCTCCTCCACCGGGGACGCCGAGGCCTTCGAGGACGAGCTCCGTTACATGCTGGCCAATCAGATGGCGGCTCCCAACTCACCGCAATGGTTCAACACCGGGCTCAACTGGGCGTACGGGCTGACCGGCCCGGCCCAGGGGTTCTGGTACGTCGACGGCAAGACAGGGGCCATGACAGAGTCTCGGGACTCATACAGCAGACCCTCCC
>JBFFIL010000106.1:0-5489 GCA_041556535.1 Acidimicrobiia bacterium
CCGCGCGACGGACACAGAAGAGCATCAAGTCACGCGCCGAAGAGGCGGCGGGACTCGACTCCAAGCCGCGCCTGATCGAGGCCGGTGGTGGGAAGAGGCCTGTGGTCGAGTCGGGCGCCGAGGCAAAGCCCCGTCTGATCGAGGCCGGTGGCGGAAAGCGGCCGGTCACGGCTGCTGAGGCCGAGGTTCAGTACGAGAGCGCCCTCGAGGAGCAGACCGTCGAGCCGTCGGACGGCGCGAAGGAAGAGGAGTAGGCCCGCCATGCTGATGCCGAAGAGGACCAAGCACCGCAAGGTGCACCGCGGCGGGAGGTCTGGCGTCGCGAAGGGCGGGACGCACGTGAGCTTTGGGGAGTACGGGTTGCAGGCTCTCGAGGCGGGGTGGATCACCTCCCGTCAGATCGAGGCGAGCCGTGTTGCCATCACGAGAGCTGTGAAGCGTGGCGGGAAGGTGTGGATCAACATCTTTCCCGACAAGCCAGTTACACAGAAGCCTGCTGAGACCCGTATGGGCTCCGGCAAGGGGAACCCCGAGTTCTGGGTCGCGGTGGTCAAGCCTGGGCGGGTCATGTTCGAACTCGCCGGGGTCACCGAGGATCTGGCCCGGGAGGCGATGCGAAAGGCGGGCCACAAGCTCCCGATCAAGACCCGTTTGGTGAGCCGGGAGGACGCATGAACATTGCCGAGATACGCGATCTCACGAACGAGGAGCTGATGGAGAGCCTCGCCGAGGCCAAGGAGGAGAAGTTCAACCTCCGGTTCCAGATCGCGACCAATCAATTGGACAACACCGCCCGCATCAAGGCGGTCAAGAGCGACATTGCACGCATCCTTACGGTCCTGCGTGAGAGAGAGTTGTCGATCGGCTCCGTGGCCGACGATGAGGAAGGTGCCTGATGGCCGACAACCAAGACAGGAACAGCCGAAAGGTGCGAGTGGGTGTCGTGATATCCGACGGTAGGGACAAGACCGTGACTGTGGAGGTGCCAAACCTCAGAACGCACCAGCGATACGACAAGGTCGTACGGAGGAGCACCAAGCTCCACGTCCACGACGAGATGAACGACGCCCACGTGGGCGACACGGTTCGCATCATGGAGACCCGCCCCATCTCGAAGCAGAAGAGGTGGCGCCTCGTAGAAGTCGTGGAGCGAGCCCGATGATCCAGCAGGAATCTCGTCTCAAGGTGGCGGACAACACCGGCGCTCGCGAGTTGCTGTGCATCCGGGTGTTGGGCGGCTCGTCGCGCCGCTACGCCGGAATCGGCGACGTCATCGTGGGGACGATCAAGGACGCCAATCCTGGCGGGTCCGTCAAGAAGGGCGAGGTTGTGAAAGCGGTCGTGGTGCGCACCAAGAAGGAGTCGCGCAGGCCCGACGGCACCTACATCCGTTTCGACGACAACGCATGCGTCATCATCGACAACAACCGACAGCCGCGCGGCACACGAATCTTCGGACCGGTGGCGCGTGAGCTTCGTGAGCAGCGTTTCATGCGAATCGTCTCTCTAGCTCCCGAGGTTCTCTGATGAAGCTCAAGAGTGGAGACAAGGTGGTTGTCATCGCCGGGAAGGACGCCGGCAAGGAGTCCCGAGTCAGCAAGGTTTTCGCGGCCAAGGGCAAGATCCAGGTGGAGGGCGTCAATACCGCCAAGCGGCACACCAAGCCGACTGGCGCGACCATGCAGGGCGGGATCATCGACAAGGACATGCCCATCGACGCCTCGAACGTGATGATCGTGTGCGACAACTGCGGCCCCACCCGAATCGGGCATGACTTCGACGGCGAAGGCAAGAAGTTCCGCGTCTGCGTCAAATGCGGGAGTGCGCTGTGAGCAATCAGCCCCGACTCAAAGTCAAGTACTCCGATGAGATCGCCCCGAAGTTGAAGGAAGATCTCGGCCTGGACAACCCGATGGAGGTTCCCACGCTCGACAAGATCGTGTTGAACATGGGGTTGGCGGAGGCCGTCCAGAACAAGAAGGCAGTCGACGAGGCCCTCGACGAGCTCGGGCTCATTGCCGGGCAGAAGCCAAGGATCAACAAGGCACGAAAATCGATTGCGAACTTCAAGGTGAGGGAAGGCATGCCGATCGGTGTGTCCGTGACCCTGAGGGGCGCCCGAATGTGGGAATTCTTCGACCGGCTGCTGTCGGTTGCGATCCCTCGTGTCCGCGACTTCCGCGGGCTGAACCCGAGGGCATTCGACGGGCACGGCAACTACAGCGTCGGGGCCTCGGAGCAGTTGATCTTCCCCGAAATCGACTTCGACAGGGTCACGACCACTCGTGGCCTGAACATCACGATTGTCACGACGGCGGTCGACGACTCACAGGGCAAGGCGCTTCTGGAGGCGTTCGGGTTCCCGTTTCGCAAGTTCCAGGTGGAGGTTTGAGTGGCTAAGAAATCAATGATCGCGAAGCAACAGAGAGAGCCGAAGTTCAAGGTGCGCGGTTACAACCGCTGTCGCCGCTGCGGCCGGGCGCGCGCATATCTGCGGGACTTCGGCATGTGCAGGATCTGTTTTCGTGAGCTTGCTTCCAAAGGTGAGTTGCCAGGCGTGAGAAAGGCTTCATGGTGACAGTCGTTACCGACCCCATCGCCGACATGCTGACCCGAATCCGCAATGCGGTGGCTGTGGGCCACGAGCGGGTAGCGATGCCGTCCTCGAAGATGAAGGTGGGCATTGCCCAGATCCTCGTCGACGAGGGGTTCATCGATCGATTCGAAGTGTCCGACGAAGGGCACAGGAACAAGCTCGAGCTCGTGCTCCGCTACAGCGACAAGCGCCGCCCGGTCATCGAGGGCATCAAGAGAATCTCTCGGCCGGGTCACCGGGTCTACCGCGGCGCCAGCGATATCCCACGCGTCCAGGGTGGAATCGGTGTCGCGGTTGTCTCGACCAGCCAAGGCCTTCTCCCCGACCGCGAGGCACGCAAGCGGCGGCTGGGCGGCGAGATCGTGTGCGAGGTGTGGTGACGTGAGCCGGGTAGGGAACAAGCCTGTCGAGTTGCCCTCGGGCGTGGACCTGAAGGTCGACGGCCAGAGCGTGACCGTGAAGGGCTCCAAGGGCGAGTTGAGTCGCGACTTCAGTGAGCGGATCGGCTTCGACGTATCGGACGGTGTGGTCAATGTCACGCGCCCGGACGACACCCGCGAGTCCAAGGCGCTCCACGGTCTCAGTCGGTCTCTGCTGAACAACATGGTCGTCGGCGTCTCCGAAGGTTTCGCCAAAGAGCTCGAGATCCACGGCGTCGGCTATCGCGCTGCCCTCAAAGGCAAGAGTGTCGAGCTCCAGGTCGGCTTCAGCCACACCGTCGTCGTGGACCCTCCGGAGGGTGTGACCCTCGAGGTCCCCGAGCCGACCCGGATCAAGGTGTCCGGGATCGACAAGGAGACCGTCGGCCAGGTGGCGGCGAACATCCGCAAGGTCCGCCCGCCTGAGCCATACAAGGGGAAGGGCATCCGCTACACGGGTGAGTACGTCCGCCGCAAGGCTGGAAAGGCAGGGAAAGCATGAGGGGTTCACGCCAGGACGCTCGGGTCCGCCGTCACGCCCGCGTGCGCAAGCAGGTGAGGGGCACGGCTGAGCGGCCCCGTCTGGCCGTCTACCGGTCCAATCGATACATCTACGCCCAGGTGATCGACGATGTCCAGGGCCACACACTGGCTTCCGCCTCCTCGCAAGAGTCGGAACTGCGGGCGGGCGCCCTCAACATCGACACGGCGTCGAAGGTCGGTGCTCTCGTGGGAGCCAGGGCCAAGGACGCCGGCGTCAGATCGGTCGTCTTCGATCGGGGTGGGTACAAGTTCCACGGGAAAGTGAAGGCACTCGCAGAGGCGGCTCGCGAGGCCGGGCTCGACTTTTAGGAGTATTCGGAATGGCACGTCAATCAAGACCCGGCTCCGAACAGAGCCAGTACGACGAGCGGGTGGTCCAGATCAACCGCGTCGCGAAGGTAGTCAAAGGTGGCCGGCGTTTCAGCTTCACGGCATTGGTCGTGGTCGGAGACGGCAAAGGCAAGGTGGGCATCGGCTACGGCAAGGCCAAGGAAGTGCCTGCCGCAATCCAGAAAGGCATCGAGACGGCCCGTCGGAGCATGGTCGTGATCCCCATGGCCGGACAGACCGTCGTTCACGAGATGACCGGATCCCATGACGCGGCCCGGGTGCTCGTCAAGCCTGCCGCCCCCGGTACGGGTGTCATAGCCGGGGGAGCGGTACGTCAGATCCTCGAGGCAGCGGGCATCAAGGATGCTCTCGCCAAGTCGCTTGGGTCGCCCACGCACCTGAACGTGGCCAAGGCGGCGATGAACGCCCTCACCGGCCAGCGGCGTCCGGACGAGGTCGCAAGGCTGCGCGGCAAGAAGCCCGAGGACATCGTCCCGCCGGGGCTCCTGGCCGCCTATAACTCGACAGAGTCGCTGCGAGCGCATTCGGAGAAGGGCTGATGGCGAAGAAGAAGGCGGCGACTGTCAAGGTGACCCTGAGGAGGTCGACCATCGGCGAGAAGCCGAAGACACGCGCCACCATCGAGGGCCTCGGTCTCCGCAAGATCAACCAGACGGTGGAGCAGACCGACTCGCCAGGCTTGCGCGGCATGCTGGCCAAGGTGAGGCACCTCGTCGAAGTGGAAGAAAGATAATGGGCGACGAAAAAGAGCAACTGAAACTGCATCATCTGGCGCCCGCGCCGGGTTCGAAGAAGAAGAAGATCCGCGTTGGCCGAGGTGAGGGCGGTAGGAGAGGCAAGACCGCCGGACGCGGCACCAAGGGCCTCAAGGCGCGCAGCTCCCTCCGTCCAGGCTTCGAGGGTGGCCAGACGCCGCTGTCGATGCGTCTACCCAAGCTGAGGGGTTTCAACAACCCCAACAAGGAGGAGTTCGCCATCGTCAACATCGAAACCCTGAACACCTTCCGGGCTGGGACGGAGGTAACTCCCGAGAAGCTTCGGGAGAAGGGGCTCATCCGTCACAAAGGTCGGGTGAAGGTCCTGGCCGAAGGCGAACTGAATAAGAAGCTGACGGTGAAGGCGCATGCCTTCAGCGCGTCGGCGAAGGCCAAGATCGAGGAAGCAGGAGGCGCGGTAGAGGTCCTCTGACCTCATAGCGCCCGTTCTCTAGTACCAGGTACCTCTCGATGCTCTCCATCTACCGCAACATGTTCAAGATCCCGGACCTCCGGGCGAAGGTTCTCTTCACGCTCGCCATGTTCGGGGTCTACCGCATAGGTGCGACTATTCCCGTCCCCGGGATAAGCCTCGACGCCGTCGAGCTTTTCCAGAGCCAGCAGCAGGCGGGCGGCATCTACGGGCTGTTGAACCTGTTCTCCGGTGGTGCGCTCGAGCAGTTCTCGGTCTTCGCGCTGGGAATCATCCCCTACATCACGGCGTCGATCATCATGCAGCTCCTCACCGTCGTGATCCCGAGGCTCCAGCGACTTCAGGAGGAGGGTGAGTCGGGCCGCAAGGTCATAACCCAATGGACGCGCTAC
>JBFFIL010000107.1:0-5479 GCA_041556535.1 Acidimicrobiia bacterium
GTCTGGTCGATGACGATGCCCTCTTCGAATTCGGCGTCGGGGCGTTGCTCGACAATCCCCACCGCAAGCCCGGCAGCCTCGATAGCGGCGGTCGCGTCGGCCAGGGTCTGACCGACGACGGGCGGAACGGGAAACTCTTGTGAGCCGCTCGATATGACGATCGCAACCGTGGTCCCGACCAGGGCCGCCGACCCACCCGGCGGGTCGGTCCGGATCACGATCCCAACATCGACGGTGTCGTGGGTCTCGAAGGCCGTGGCAACCTCGAAATCGGCCCGTTGGAGTCTTTCGAGTGCCGCGTCCGAGGTCAACCCGACCACGTTGGGCACGACAGCCTCTCCCGGCTCGACGGTCCCGTCACCGGTGGCGAGGTTGAATAGGAAGAAGAGAAGGATCCCAAGGGCCACGAGCAGCCCGAACGCGGTGATGATGAAGGGTATCTGTGATGGCGGCTCCTCCTCGATCTGGCGATAGGTCTCGTCGGGTGGGACCGTTGCCGGAGGAACAGGCGGGAGGACCCGTGTTGCGTCGTCCCCGCCGGCGAATGCCGCTACGGCCACTGACTCGGGTCGGGGCGATACGTCCGCCCCCTGGAGGACGGCCAAAAGGTCCTGGCGCATCTCCTCAGCGGTCTGATATCGGGCGCTCGGGTCTTTTCGAAGCGCCTTCAGAATCACCGCGTCGAGGGAGGAGGGCACGTCCGGATTGAGCGAAGAGGGGGGCGGGGCCTCGGCGCTCACGTGCTGGAACGCCACCGACATCGGACTGTCTCCCATGAACGGAGGACGGCCGGTGAGCGTCTCGTAGAGGACAACGCCCAGGGAGTAGACGTCGCTGCGGGCGTCGGCCGTAGCGCCCTGAGCCTGCTCCGGACTGAAGTAGGTGGCCGTGCCGATGACAGCGCCCGTCTTGGTCAGTTCCTGGCTGTCGTCCCAAGCCCGAGCGATACCGAAGTCGGTCACTTTCACGGTGCCATCCTTGGCCAGGAGGATGTTGCCCGGCTTCACATCCCGATGGACCAGGCCCGACGTATGGGCCACCGAGAGGGCAGCCGCGGTCTCGGCCGTGATCTCGGTGGCGCGCCGGTGGAGGAGGGCGCCCTCTGACTTGAGCACGTCGCGCAGTGACCGGCCGTCGACGATCTCCATCACGATGAAGTAGGTGTTCTGGGCCTGACCCCAGTCGTAAATGCCGACGATGTTGGGATGGCTCAGGTTGGCCGCGGCCTGCGCCTCGCGGCGAAACCTCTTCACGAAAGCCTCGTCGGCCGAGTATTGGGAGTGGAGCACCTTGATCGCGACTGTGCGATTGAGCAGCGTGTCCTTGCCCTCGTAGACGTCGGCCATCCCACCACGGGCGATGTGGGACGTGACGTGATAGCGATCCGTGAGTTCGGAGGGGATTTCCATTCGAATTCAGGCGATTCTAGGAAGGGGCAGAGTCGATCTCATGGGTGTGTTGCCAGCCAGAGCTCGAACAGATCCCCCGCGATCGGCGCGGCGACTGCACCGCCTGTCGCCGACTCTCCAGTCTCGGGGCTGCCTTCGATGAACACGACGAGGGCGATTGTCGGCCTATCGACGGGTGCGAACCCGATGAACCAGAGATTCGAGAAGCCATCGCCGCCTGTGGCCGTCCCCGTTTTCCCAGCGACGCGGACTCCTGGAACCGCTGCCCGTCGTCCGGTTCCCTCAGTCACCACTCGCTCCATCATCTGGGCGATGACGGTTGCGGTGTTCGGCGACATTGCCCGGCCCACTTCCTCGACCGATGCAGTCTCCACGGTCAAGCCGTCGGCGTCGAACAGACGCTCGACCACGTACGGGCTGACCGCAACTCCGTTGTTGGCCACCGCTGCCACAACCATTGCCATATGCAACGGCGTGGCCCTCACGTCGCGTTCCCCGATTCCGCTCTGGGCGAGTGCAGCGTCGTCGTTCACAAGCAGGTCATCGGGCCACACGGCTCTCGGAACCGCCCACTCGTACTCGACCTCCTGATTGAAGCCGAGCGCCTCCGCCGTGATGCCGATGTTCTCGGCCCCGAGCCGCACAGCCAGGTCGGCGAAGACCGTGTTGCAGCTACGGACGAAGGCATGAAGCAGGGAGACCGACACGCCATCTCCGCATGGGCCCTTGTCGAAGTTGGCGATGGTCGCACTCGAGCCCGGCAGCTCGAACTCGAGGGGATCGGGGAACTCCGTGCCCGGTCCGGCAGCACCGATGTCTTGCGCGGTTGCCGCCACGACGACCTTGAAGGTCGATCCCGGCGCGTACAACTCCCTGGTCCCGCGGTCCCGAAGCGGTTCACCTGGGTCGTTGAGGTAGCCGTCCCACAGGGCAGTGGCATCCTCCCCAACGAGTGTCTCCGGGTCGAACGAGGGTGACGAAACGGCAGCGAGGACGGCTCCCGTTGCGGGATCCAGGGCGATGATGGCCCCGCGCCGGTCACCGAGCGCCTCGAATGCCGCCCGCTGGAGGGTCGCATCGATGGTGACTTCGAGGCTCAGAGGCCGGAGATCGCGCCCGAGCACAGCAGCGAGGAGGTCGCTGATGGTGAGATCTCGTCTCGATCGCAAGTGGGATGAGTACGCAGCTTCGAGCCCGTTGTTGCCGAGCAGAAACGACGAGTAGCCGACCACGTGCGCGAAGGAGGCGCCCTCGGGGTACTCCCTGACGAACGACCCTCGATCGTCCGGGTTCTCGACGGATCGGGCAAGGATCGTTCCGTCCCTGGTCACGATCGTCCCCCTCTCCTTGCCTCGCTCGCTGAGAGCAGGTCTCGGGTTGAGAGCGTCGTTCTTGAGGTCGTCGGCCTCGAGCACCTGGAACCAGGTGACCGCTATGAGCAGGGCCCCGAAGGCCCCCAGGACGCCCATGGCCAGCCGGCGGATGGGCCCGTTCACTTGGCTTCCTCGTGGCTGATGCGCAACAGGAGGGCTACGAGGATCAGATTTCCGACCAGAGCCGACCCGCCGTAGGACATGAAGGGCAGCGTGATTCCCGTTAGCGGCACGAGGCGCAGAATCCCGCCGATGATCAGGAACGCCTGGACACCCAGTACGAGAGTGAGCCCGGCTGCGAGCAGCTTCCGGAAGGTGTCGCGGCTACGGAATGCCACTCCGAGCCCCACTGCCACGACGAGACCGAAGAGAGCGATCACCGCCACCGAGCCGGCGAAACCCAGCTCCTCGCCTATCGCAGCAAATATGAAATCCGTCGCCGCATTCGGGATCAGATCGGGTCTCCCCAGGCCCGGCCCGGCCCCGGTGAGGCTCCCCGAGCCCAGTGCGAACAAGCCCTGCGCGATCTGATATCCCTCGTCGGCGTAGTTCTCGAAAGGTGAGAGCCAGGCGACGACTCTGCGCTGGACATGGTCGAAACTCGCAAATGACAGGGCACCACCCAGGAGCGTCAGGGCTGCGCCGGAGATCAGATAGCCGCCTGATCCGGTAGCGGCGTAGAGAAGAAGGACGAAGCCTGCAAAGAGGAGGAGTGACGCGCCGAGATCGCGCTGCCAGACGAGGATGACCACACTCACTCCCCACGCAATGAAGAGCGGCGTCAGCTGTCTCGGCTCGGGAAACGTGAACCGACCGATGCGTCTGTGGGCCTCGCGTAGAGCCCGCTGATGGTCGGCGAGGTAGGCCGCCGCGAATATGACGAGGCCCAGCTTGGCCAGCTCGGCAGGCTGGAACTGCATCTGCACCACTCCGAGGTCAAGCACCACCCAGAGACGGGAGCCGTTCAGCTCCAGTCCCCGCAGGGGGAATCCCCAGTCGGAGGGGAGGTTCGGGAGGAGAAGAAAACCGACCGAGACGAGAAGCGTCAGGTTTCGGTAGCGCCTAAGCACGGCGGTGCTGGAGGCTGAGAGAACGGCGAGGACGACAGCACCGAGTGCCGACCCGATCAAGAGCCACCAGAGCTGCAAACCCGCTCTGGCAGAGTCGATCCGGTAGATCTCGAGGAATCCCAGTGCCGTCAGTGCCATGACCGGGGTGATGAGAAGGGCTGTGGCACGGGGAGCCCACCGTCTCACTGCGATGTGCATGCCCCCGAAGGCGAACGCGAAAACCAGGAACGTGAGCCCGGCTTGGGCGTTTACGCCGTCTCCCCGTGCCAAGTTGACCAGGGTCACCCCGAAGGTTGCGAGCGCCGACGCCGTCAGGATCGTGGCTGCTTCGCCGTTACGGGTCATCGCCGGCTCAATCGAGGACGTCGGCGACTATGACCGTGATGTTGTCTGTCCCACCTGCCTTGTTGGCCATCTCCACGAGGTTCCAGGCAACGTCATCCGGTGGGCGTCCGCTGCCCAAAGAGACCTCGAGTTCTGCGTCCTCGACCATCTCGCTCAGTCCATCGGAGCAGAGAAGAAGTCGGTCCCCCGGCTCAAGGGCTACCTCGAGTTCATCGATGTCGACTTGTGGAGTGAGTCCCAGTGTGCGGGTGAGCATGTGCCGTTGGGGGTGGGCGCGGGCCTCCTCCTCGGAGATCTCTCCGGCCGTCACGTACTCGGCTGCCACCGTGTGGTCCTCGGTCAGCTGACGGAGTTCTCCGCCTCTGAGGAGATAGGCGCGACTGTCTCCCACGTGAGCCAGACTCGCCATCCCATCGCCGAGAGCCATGAGGGTCATAGTGGTGCCCATGCCCTCCAGCCCGGGCCGACGCCCCACCTCCTCCCTGATGGCGCGGTTGGCGGATGCCACACGATCGACCGGGGCCAGGCTGGTCGAGGCGGCGGCGTTGACCGCCAGCCGAGACGCGACCTCACCGGCCACATGGCCTCCCATCCCGTCAGCCACGATCAGGATCGCCTGGGCAGCAGATTCCCCAGAAGAGTCGGGGAACATCGCGTCTTCGTTGTTGTCGCGCACCATTCCACGGTGGGAGGCGGTGGCCCAGACGTATCTCAACGAACCTCCAGGACCGTCTTGCCGACCTGGATCGTGTCACCCCTGCGCAACGTGGTGGGGACGTTCACACGCCGTCCGTTGACGTAGGTCCCGTTGGTGCTGCCGAGGTCGTGAAGCATCATCTCATTGTCCTGGGCGACCAACCGCATGTGGAAGTCCGAAGCGTACGGGTCATCCAGAACCACGTCGGCGTCCTCGGACCTGCCGAGAACGGTGACATCAGTGACGTCGACTTCGAGGCCGCGTTGGGATTCGGACCGCATGAAGATGATCTTCGAGCCACGACGACGCGTGGCACGCACTGAGATCCCCAGGTGTGACCCTATGGCCCTGGCCACCTGCCAGACGAATAGATAGACCAGACCCAGGAAGATGATCCTGAGCAGGGCGAGGATCACGTCGGGCACGTCAGGGCTCCAGGAGTCGGTACGGATGTGAAGAGAAGGCGACCGTCGATCCGTGGCGCACCTGCCTCGGCGCGGAGGTTACAGGACGCCCATCGACTGTCGTTCCGTTCGACGAGCCGAGATCCTCGATCCAGATCCGCCCTGACTCCCTCCAGAGCAA
>JBFFIL010000108.1:0-5458 GCA_041556535.1 Acidimicrobiia bacterium
AGTCGAGGTCCTTCCGGGGAGTCATAGGACATCTCGCCACTATCACTTCGGAAGAAGAGGACCTCTGGTTCCAACAAGCCTTCGCCGACGTCCTAGGAGACACCGTTCTCGGCGGTTTCCAGCCCGAGGGAAGCGCAGAGCCAGCAGGAGGCTGGCAATGGGTGACCGGTGAACCGTTCCACTACACCAACTGGGCCGACGGAGAACCCAACGACGACGGCAACCCGAACTGCATGCGATACCTAGAGGCTGACCCCCCGGCCTGGATGGAAGTCTCCTGTCGAATAGCGACGATCTACATCGTCGAATACGACATCCCACCAGACTGATTCTGGGACCCGCCTACCGCCGCCGCTCCAGCGCACATAACGGCACTTATGTGCGCGAGCACTGGCTGTGAGCGGATGGGCTAGGAGTGGCGAGCTGGGTGTGTCCTCTAGATTCTTTGTCACCGCCAGTTCGAAGAACGATTGGGGTAGGAGTGAGCGACGGATTCTGGGATCGGCTGGCCGTTCGGGTCAGACCCACTGAAACGTTGAAAACGGTGGAGAACCCGCGGGTCATCGTGCGTGCCGTGACTGCGGGAATGTGGGTGGGATTCGCCCAGCTCTTAGTGACTGCGGGAGTTTTCGCGTTCTTTGAGGAGATCCGGCTGGCATGGTTCGCGGCTGGTCTCGCCGTGTTGTTTCTTGTCGCTTGGCTCTGGTTTGTTGTTACGGGGAGCGTGTTTGCTGCCGGGGTCATAGCGTTGACGACTGGAACCCTGGCGAACGTCTACGCCCACGTCGAGTTGGGTGGGTTCGCTAATTCGGGCGCCATCTTCTTTTTCGGGATCACATTTGTTGTGACGGTTGCGCTCTTTTTGGGTAAGCGGGCCACCGTGATCACGGGTATTGCCACCGCTGGTATAGGTGTGGCACTTGCGTTTATGGAGGAGTCTCTCAAGGCGAGTCGCCCGGCCCCGAGCCAAACATTGACCAACTACCTATTCGCTCTTGTTCTGGTCGGAAGCATCAATCTGGTCGCTCCGATCGTCATCTACTTCATGGGTCGTCTTCGCTATGAACGTGACCGAGCCGAAAGCTTGCTGCTCAACGTGCTTCCAGCCGGGATAGCAGCGGAATTGAAGGAGACTGGCCAGACGCGGGCACGGCGCTACGACTCGATCAGTGTGCTGTTCGCTGACACGGTTGGATTCACTCCGATGGCCTCCTCGATGGAACCCGAGGAGGTGGTAGACCAACTAAACGAAGTGTTCAGCCATTTCGACACACTCGCCCAGGCTTATCGAGTCGAGAAGATCCGCACAATCGGAGACAGCTACATGGTCGCTGCCGGTGTACCCGAACCAAGGCCGGACCACGCCGAAGCCCTCGCTGCGATGTCCCTCGACATGCTCGACTACGCCAAGTCAACACCCCTCACTTTCCGCATCGGAATCAACTCGGGCCCCGCCGTTGCCGGGGTTATCGGCACCCGCAAATTCCAGTACGACATCTGGGGCGATACGGTGAACACCGCTTCGAGAATGGAATCTCACGGTGAGCCGGGACGAATACAGATCACGGACACCACCCGAAATCTGGTCAAACACGGCTTCTTAACCAGACCGAGAGGACCCGTCCAAGTCAAAGGGAAGGGCACTCTCCATACATGGTGGCTCGAACCCGGCGTCCAAGACACGCGCACATAACGGCACCGGCTATCTCAAGCAGAGTCCCTGAGGCTTCTCGCCTGATCCCCTCGATAGCAACATCTCCCGTCGATCCTGACCCATTCAACACCCCCGCAAGCACGGAAGTCCAAGCACCGAACAGCCACACAACGGCACTTATGTGCGCTCTTCTAGCTCAGCTTCGACGCTGGGTGTTCGGCTCGCTGCCTCAAGTCGTCAACAGCCTCGGGCCGAGCCGCATCTTCGCCGTACACCTCCAATCCTCTTTCTGCCCACTGAAATGATGCTTCCCAGCTTCGGGCTTACTGGTGGCGAATGGCCGCCTGCTTGTAGGTCTTGATGAGCGGCACCTTGCCGAACTTGCGGAATAGGGCGTCTCTCATCCCGTCGATCATCTCGGCATGGTGTTGTTCGCGTCATCAATCCGATGGCCTGGAGGCTTTATGAGATGAGACAGAGGGGGGTTCTCATGCTTGGACATGTCACGGATACGGCACTCGGCCGTGTACTCGCCCGAAGGCTGGTCGCCAACGCGAAACGAGTCGGGCGCGCACGCCAAAAGGGCTCTATTGGAGGGGCCCCGGCTCTGGCATCCAGACGACTCGACGCCCTACGGATGAGCACCGGTCGTGAGCCAAAGGGCCGCGCCTGGCCAAGGTGGTACCAGCGACACCAGTTCGACCGCTAAGAGCCGGGGTCAGCCGTTGATGGCGGCGTAGAGGTCTGCGGCCGTGATCTCGCCCGTGCGGCGTGTGACGGGCTCGGCGAGGCCTCCCGTATTCGGGTCGATCTGGACAAAGAGGGGCCCATCATCGAACCGGAGCCCGGTACCGGTGAAAGTCATGTCCCCGATGGTGAGCGTGACCGAATCCATCGTCACAACGAGCATCATCACGACACTCGAAGGCGGCGCGTCACCGTTCGAGACTGGTTCGGTGACTTCGAAGCCGTCAGCCGTTTGGTAGAAGCACCCCGTGCCCTCACCCGCACCGTCGAAGTCCTCAGCGGAGAACCAGTCGCATGTCGCAAGGTCGGACTCCGGAAGGCCAGTCAGCCTGACTCCCAGGCCCCCGTACTGGCTCTCCCCGAAGGTGAAGACGTAGCTCCCGTCGGAGTTCGATGAGACCGACACTCCGGTGAGAGGCTCGATCGTCTCCAACGGGTCGGGGTCGGTCGGGACCACCTCGGCCAGGACGAGGTCGGCCGGCGCGGATGACGGGTCCACGACCGTGGTGGAGGTGGTCGTACTCGACGTGCTGCTCGGCGCCGGTGGGACAGGGCCGCCCGGCGGCGATGTCGTCGTGGCGTCCCCGCCGCCGCTGCTGCACGCGGCAACCAGCAGGGCGAAGCCGAATAGAAGGGAGAGGCGACGCAGTGAAGCAGCGACCTTTCGTTGGAGGATCATCCGGCGAGACTAGACCCTGTCCCCCTCTCGCCCGTGGCACACTGGAGGCAACGAGACGACCCGAGCCCGGGTCGAATCCAGTCCCAGTCCCGGCATAGACTCACCCCCATGCCGAGAGCCATATGGAAAGGCGCCATCAACTTCGGGTTGGTGACGATCCCGGTTGGCATGTACACCGCCACCGACAACAAGACCCCGAAGTTCAAGCAGTTGCGCAGCACCGACCACTCGCCCATCCGCTACAAGCGCGTTGCCGAGGCCGACGGCCAGGAGGTCGTCTGGGACGACATCGTCAAGGGATACGAGTTCGAAAAGGACCGCTACGTCGTCTTCACCGACGAGGAGCTTGCCGCCGCGCATCCCGATAGCAACAAGCTCGTGGACGTCGTCCAGTTCGTGGACGAGTCCGAGATCGACCCGATGATGTACAAGTCGTCGTACTTCCTCGCGCCCGAGAAGACCGGAGTCAAGGCCTACCGGATCCTCGAGGAGGCCCTCGAGACCCAGGGCCGCGTTGGCATCGCCAAGGTCTCCATCCGGGAGAAACAGCAGCTCGCCACACTGCGGGCGAGAGACGGGATGATCGTCATGGAGACCATGTTCTGGCCCGACGAGGTCCGCGAGGCTGCGTTCGAGGAGATGGAGGGGGAGGTGGAGATCCGCCCGGAGGAAGTCGAGATGGCGGCGACGATCATCGACAACCTCACCCGGCCGTTCGAAGCCGACGAGTACAAGGACACGACTCGTGAAGCCATCGAAGAGCTCGCTGCCAAGAAGGTGGCAGGGGAAGAGATAGTCGCGCCGGCGTCCCCAGAGCCGACGAAGGTCGTGGATCTACTCGAGGCTCTGAAGGCCTCGGTCGAGGCCACCAAAGAGAAGCAGGCAAAGGCAGGCTAGAGAGCCAGCCGCACCCTGAGGGGGTCGTCCGAGACAATCTCGAATCCCTGCGACTCGAAGAGGCTCAAAGTGCCCACGAATGCCGAGCCGGCGCTCTTCGGTTCCCTTATCGGGCGGCCCTCGACCGTCTCGAACCCGGCATCGGCCAGCATGCCCACTGCACCCGCCAGAAGCGCTCTCTGGACCCCGTGACCGCGATACGGGGGAGCCACCACGAAGCAGGCCACGTATCCGATGCCGTCGTCGGGCGGCTCGGACCTGAACGGGTACTGGTCGCGAGCCGAGGCATTACACCAGCCCGCTAGAACGTCGTCGACGTAGGCGACCACGCCCTTGGTGCTGCCGGCGTCGATGCGAGTTGCCAGATCGGACCGGTTCTCCTGCCAGGTCCTCCTCGGCCACTCGCCGTCGGGCCCTCCTCCGACGTGGTGGTACATGCAGTAGCACATGCCCCATCCGGTGTTGTCGGCAAAGGCCCGCCGGTCGAAGAACTCGAGGATGTCGTCCCGGGTCTCGGGAGATACGAGACGAATCTCGATGTCTCCGATCTCGTCGAGACGCTCTTTCGGGCCGTCGATCATCTGATCGACCTCGACCCAATTGCGGATCTGGATCTCGTTGAGCCCTAATTGGTCATGAGCCTCGCCGAAGTGACCAACGCCCATATCGACGACGGCGTCCAGGTCGTCGCCCGTAAGCACCGCTCCACAAGAACAGGTGGTCTCCATGCGCCGGGAACCTAGTGCTCCGGTCCCTCTTCCTCCCAGGTCACCGACTCGGGGTCGGCCATCTCAATCCCCTTGTAGACGGGTGCCCGCAAGTGGTCGTCATGAGTCCACTCCTTGTATTGGACGTTGACGACGATCCCCGGCTCCACCCACTTGGGGACACCAGGTGCGCTCACGTCGTTGCTGAACGGGCTGGTGGGCCTGTGTAGCTGCTCGAGCGCTTCCTTGAAGGCGGCCAGAGACCGCCCATCGAACCCGGACCCGACCGCGGCTACCCACCTCAGACCGTCCGGGGCGTGCAACCCGACGAGCAGCGACCCGAATGTGGCTGACCGGCTCCCCTCTCCTGCCATGTAGCCGCCGACGACGGCCCTCAGACTGTGGTGCACCGAGACCTTGCGCCAGTCGGGTGAGCGGCGGCCGGGACGATAGGTCGAGCCGCGGCGCTTTCCGACGATGCCCTCCATGCCCTGGCCCTTCACCGCCTCGAAGAGGCTGACTCCACTCGTGGCCGTGGCGTCAGGGACGATGATCGGCGGCTCGAGCCCGAGATCCGACAGGATGCCTCGGCGCACCTCATACGGCGTCTCGATCAGGGCCTCGCCTCGGAACAGCACATCGAACACCACGAGGTTCACGCCGACATCGGCTTCGGTTCCCGAGCCCCCAAAGCCCGTTCGCCGCTGAAGCCGTGAGAAGGATGGCTTGCCTTCCTCGTCGAACGCCGTGACCTCGCCGTCGACGACGACGCCG
>JBFFIL010000109.1:0-5321 GCA_041556535.1 Acidimicrobiia bacterium
CCCAGTGAGAAAGCTCTGGAGCCCCAAAGCCCGATACGCCGCGCGAATGACGGCATTGAGGCCGGGCTCGGACTGGCCAATCGAGTCGAGAAGCTCCAGGCGGTCGTCGGGGCCCAACTCGGCTAGCTCGGCTTCGATCTGGGCGTCGATGAAAAGCGCCTCGGCTGGGGTCACCAACCGGGACAGCTCACCCCGTATCGACTCGTCCGACAGCAGGGCCACATCGGAGTTGAAGACATGGAGTATGGGCTTCGCCGTCAGCAAGTGGAGGTCGGCGAACTCGCTGCGGCGAGCCATGAGCTCGCTGTCGTTCCCGACCATCTCACCGGCACCTAGCCTGTCTCGGAGAGCGCGTAGGAGCCCGAGAGCCCTGTTCATCTCGGGTCTCGCGGTTGCCTCCCTCTCCAAGCGGTCGATCCGCCTCTCGACGGTCTCGAGATCAGCTATGGCCAGCTCGGTTTCAATCGTCTCGATATCGCGTCCCGGGTCCATGCGGTCCGAGACGTGGGCTACGTCGACGTCTGTGAACGCCCTCACGACATGACAGATAGCGCTGACGTCGCGGATGTTCGCCAGGAACTTGTTACCCAGGCCTTCTCCCTCGCTCGCACCCTCGACGAGCCCGGCGATGTCGACGAATCTCACCGTGGCCGGCGTGATCTTCTCCGATCCGAAGAGCCGGGAGAGCGGCTCGAGGCGGTCGTCCGGTATTGGCACCACCCCGGTGTTGGGCTCGATGGTGGCGAACGGGTAGTTGGCGGCAACCACGCCCGCATTGGTCAGGGCGTTGAACAGGGTCGACTTGCCTACGTTCGGCAGCCCAACGATGCCTATGGAGAGGCTCAAGGCATGGAAGGCTAGGTACCGTGCCGCCGATGACTCGATTCGCTGTGGTGGGTGCAGGCTCGTGGGGGACAACCGTCGCCTCGCTCATAGCACGCTCCGAGCCGACCGTCCTGTGGGCTCGCCGCCCCGAGCTCGCCGAGGCGATCGCCGCGACGGGTCGGAATCCGGACTACTTCCCCGGCCTCCAGCTCCCGGTCGGACTGGAGTCGACCTCCGACCTGAAGGAGGCCGTCGAGGGAGCCGAGGCCATAGTGATGGCGGTTCCATCCCACGGCTTCCGCCAGGTCTTCACAGCGGCGGCGGAGTGGATCGCGCCGACGACCCCCATCGTCTCTCTGACGAAGGGTATCGAGGAGGGGACGCTCGACACGATGACGGAGGTGATCGGCAATGTCGCACCCTCACACAACAAGGAGCGGATCGGGGTGTTGACCGGACCCAATCTCGCCTCGGAGATCGTCGGCGGTCAGCCAACAGCATCCGTCATCGCAATGCGTGATCACCACACGGCACGCGAGATCCAAGGGGTGCTGATGGGCCCCACCTTCCGCGTCTACACCAACGACGACGTGACCGGATGCGAGCTGAGCGGCGCCATGAAGAACGTCATGGCAATCGCAGCCGGCATGTCGGACGGCCTCGGGTTTGGCGACAACACCCGCGCCACGCTCATGACCCGAGCCCTCGCCGAGCTGACCCGCCTCGGTGTGCGGGCCGGCGGTCGGCCCACGACTTTCGCAGGGCTGGCCGGCATGGGCGACCTGATCGCAACTTGCTCATCGCCTCGGAGCCGGAATCACCAGGTCGGTGTCGGGCTGGCATCTGGGAAGTCCATCGACGAGATAACCACGGAGATGAACATGGTCGCCGAGGGGATAAAGAGCACGCGGGGTGTGCTCGGCCTCGCGGATCGAAACGGTGTCGAAATGCCGATCGCAGCACACGTCGGCCAGGTTCTATACGAAGGCTTGAACCCCAAGGATGCAGTTCTCAGCCTGATGACGAGAGAGGCAAGAGCGGAGAATTGAGCTCGGATAAGACGCGCATTCGACGTCTCCCCGAGCGCGAGGTCGTCGACCGGGCCGCGATAGATGCCATCCTCGACGAAGGATTCGTGTGCCACGTCGGATACGTGACCGGCGGGCGGCCGGTTGTCCTTCCGACCCTCTACGCCAGGGACGGCGACCGGGTCTACCTCCACGGATCGAAAGGATCGGGGTTGACTCGCGCGGTGGTCGCCGGTTCCCCTCTCAGCGTCGCTGTCACCCTCGTCGATGGGCTCGTCGTCGCCAGGAGCGGGTTTCACTCCTCGGCCAACTACCGGAGTGTCGTGGCACATGGAAAGGGGACGATCCTGGACGGAGAGGAGCGTCGGAGGGCCCTCGACCTGCTCGTCGAGAGCCTCATACCGGGGAGATTGGCCGACGTGAGACCGCCGACCGCGGCGGAACTGCGGCAAACCGCAACAATCTCTTTGCCGCTGACCGAGATGTCAGCCAAGGCGCGCTCGGGCGGGCCAATCGACGATGAGGCCGACATCGGGACCGGAGTCTGGGCAGGAGTGCTGCCGTTGCACCTCGAGGCCGGAAGACCCATTCCCTCCGACGACCTGGAGGACGATGTGCCGACGCCGGATTATCTCCTTCCCTATCACCGCGGCTAGGCGGCCATAGAAGCTCTCCGAAGCGCTCGCACCGCAAGGTCGCGATCTCCCAGGCGTCTGCGCAGTTCCCTCTCCAGCCCTCCAATCGGATAGAGATTCTGGGGAGCCCTCGGATCCTTGTGTCTGTCCGAGGCGAAGCGAGGCAGCGTGGCGCTCACTCGCGAAGCGATCCGGGAAGCCTCCGCGGCCGTCTTGTCGGCATCGATCTCGCAGCGCACCAGCCCGCCCGCGGGGCCGGCGTGGTTCGCCAGCCTCAGATACCACGAGTAGCGGCTCCAGGACGTCGTCGTGAGGAACAGCGGCGTGCGATATCCGCTGGGGAGTGAGGTGAGAACCTGTCTCAGTTCCAATGGCAGGTACTGGACCTTCTGCGTCTTGACGTAACCGACTGCGTTCTCCACATCCCTTGCGTGCGATAGAGGACCATCGACGATCATCAGCTCCGCTCCCCCGGCCTTTCTCGCCACGACCGCCTCGAGATCGCCCATTCGCTGCTGTATGCCCAGCCAGAGCTCCTCGGATGTGGCGCCCTTGGTCGCCTTGACCGCGTAGACCCCGACACTCGTGTTGACGTCGTCTGCACTCGCGGAGGTGAACAGGCCCCGGCCGACCTCGGCCTCTTCCAGCACGGCGCTGCCGTTGCACCGGACTGCTCCGGCTGCGTAGGTGGCCGCTAGGGCGAAACCCGGAAAGTCGGGAGGCTGGTCGATCCAGAGAGTCGCGTCGACGCGACGGACACCGTCGACGAACAGCACATCGGCGACCGGCTCGGAGTCCGGGAGAAGGGGCCTCCACTCGCCGGGAGCCATCTCGACACTGGGGTCGACATTCTCGGTCGCGTCGCTCAGCTCCGGGTCGGTCGGAGCGCCATAGTCCGAGTCCCAAGTCTCGACGGTGAAGTTCACGACGCTTGCACCACCTTCGAGCCCGAAGGGCCCTTGGACACTTCGAACCTGACCGGCGCCAGCGCAGCGAGCTCTTTGACATGGGTTATCACGCCGACCGTGAGGCCACGGCCTGCAAGCTCGTCGAGAACGCTGGCCACGGTGTCGAGAGGCTCGTCCGAGAGCGAGCCGAATCCCTCATCGAGGATGATCGTCTCGAGCCGCACCCCACCGGCCGCAGAGACGGCCTCGGCCAGGGACAGCGCCAGAGCCAGGGAGAGAACGAAGGTCTCACCACCGGACAGGGTGGCGACCGACCTGACCTCTCCGGCTTCGTGATGGTCGACGACCGAGAAGGTCCCCTTGTCGTCCGAGCGCAGCGTGTACCTCTCGTCAAGCATCCCATGAGCCCGGATCAGATGGTTAGCGCCATCCACCAACCCGGTCAGGGCACCGGCCATCAGCCACCGCTCGAACCCCGCGGCGCCCATGTGCCGGGCCAGGGCCTTGGCGACTCCAGCACGCTCCTCGGTGGCTTTCAGATCGGCGATGAGCTTCTCCTGCCTGCCCAGAGCCTCCCGGTGCGCCGCGACCGCGTGCCTTGCCTTCGTCACCTCAGACTCGACCGCGGCCAGGTATGGGGCAGATGCCTCGATTGACGCCGAGTCGAGCGCCTCGACGATGACTCGACGGTCTGCCGACTCCTTGGCGAGTGCCACTTCCAGGGAGGCCGATGCATCGACTGACGCCGAGTCGAGCTCCTCCAGCTTGGCCTGGCGCCACGACACGAGCTCCTTCCACTGGACGATCACATCGTCGCTCTCCGGCACGGGTGGCCCCAACTGAGCCACCGACAATTGCGCCGCGGTCAGCTCTCTCCTCATGGACTGCTCCGAATCGGTTAGGTCCTCGAGGCTCCTCCGTGCCCGCTCGAGCCTCAGAGTCGCCGCTTCGAGCAGACCTGCGGAGATCTCGACGGCGCGCCGCAGCTCCTCGATCTCGACCGTCATCGCTTCAAGGCGGGCGTCGTCGGGCGAGTCGGCCAAATCTGTAGCCAGGCGCTCGCGCTCGTCGGAGAGTTGAGCCCACTCGGCGTCGATCCGGGCGTGTGCCGCTCGAGCCGAGCCTTCGGCTTCTCTCGCCGACGCCGTCTGTTTCCTGGCAGCGTCGACGGCTGACTCCAGTGACCTCAGGTCGATCACTTCGTCGGCTTCGGGTACAGCCGACACCGGAACGTCGCATACGGGGCATCGCTCCCCTACCACCAACCCGGAGCGCACGGCATGAGCGGCGTGGGCCATACGGGCTGACGCCAGGGCGGACTCAGCCTCTTCGAGCCGCGAGGCCGCCGCAGCTGTGGCGGCCTCGGTCTCCCCCACCAGACGCTCGGCATCGCTCAGGTCCTCCGACTCCAGACGTGCTGATAGAACTTCGTGACGGGCCCGAGCCTTTCGGAGGAGAGCAACCTCGTCGGTTGTGGGTAGTGCGGTCAAGCGTGCTTTGAGACCCTCGAGCTCTCCTTCGGCCTTCGTGTTCGCGGCATCGGCCTCGGCGAACTCCTCGCGTGCTTCGAGTGTCATCCGGCTTCTCTCGTCCAGCCCATCCGGCGGAGCGAGCCCTTTGAGGAGGGCGACGGATCGCGCGAGCTGATCCTTGGCCGCGGCCGCCGCGACCACAGCCTCGGAGGAGGCTGCGAGAGCCGCTTCGAGGCTGGTCACGTCGGACGAGAGCGTCTCCAAGGCCTCGACTCGCTCTGAGGCAGCGACGCGGGCGGACTCGTCCGGAACTTCCAGAGCCTCCAGGTCGATCCGAACACGCTCCGCGACAGCGTCGGCAGCGACGGCGCGCTCCTTGGCCAGCCGGCCGACCTCCTGGTAAACGTCGAGACCCATGACGGCTCGCAACAACGCCTGCTTCTTGGCACCGGG
>JBFFIL010000110.1:0-5317 GCA_041556535.1 Acidimicrobiia bacterium
GATCGGCATACTCGGCATCCGCCTCCCTGAGAACCTGAGCGAGGAGTTCGGGTTGGGCGAGGCAATTCCCGGAACCCGGCGGCCAGTGATCTTCGTCGGCCCGTACGAGCACCACTCCAACGAATTGCCCTGGCGGGAGACCATTGCCGACGTCGTGGAGATCGACGAGGACGAGGACGGGCAGATCAATCTCGCCGAATTGGAGGCGAGGCTCGTCGAGTACGCGGAGCGGCCTCTCAAGATCGGCTCGTTCTCGGCCGCGTCCAACGTGACCGGGATCATCTCGGACACGTCGGCGATCTCGAGTCTTCTTCATCGCCATGGTGCTCTCAGCTTCTGGGACTACGCGGCTGCAGCCCCCTATGTGGGCATCGAGATGGGAAGCGCCGATGCCGGGAGCGTCGACTTCATTGACGCCATCTTCATGTCGCCCCACAAACTGATCGGTGGCCCGGGAACCCCAGGCGTCCTCGTGGCGAGGCGTGACCTGTTGACCAACGCCGTTCCCGCCGTGCCCGGCGGTGGGACCGTTCAATATGTCTCCCCTGACCATCACCGATATCTGGCCGACCCCGAGCACCGGGAGGAGGGCGGGACCCCGGCGATCATCGGGGCGATAAGG
This sequence comes from Acidimicrobiia bacterium, assembly GCA_041556535.1. Taxonomy (GTDB): domain Bacteria; phylum Actinomycetota; class Acidimicrobiia; order Spongiisociales; family ZC4RG35; genus JAWWBL01. The sequence goes on from JBFFIL010000110.1 coordinate 623, forward strand.
GCGGGACTCGCCTTCAAGCTCAAGGGACAGGTGGGGACCGACCGAATCAGAGAGCTGGAGCACGGCTTCATCCGACAGGCGATCGAGTCGTGGGAGGGCAACCCGAACATCGACATTCTGGGCAACCATGAGGCCGAGCGGCTCTCCATCGTTAGCTTCGTGGTCAAGAGCGGCGACCAAGTCCTCCATCACAACTACGTGGTCGCCTTGCTGAACGACCTCTTCGGCATCCAGGCCCGAGGAGGGTGCTCGTGCGCGGGGCCCTACGGGCACCGCCTGCTCGGGATCGACCAAGACACCAGCAGCCGGTTCGAGGACGTGATCGCCGACGGGTGTGAGGTGATAAAACCCGGTTGGGTGAGGCTCAACTTCAACTACTTCATATCGAGAGAGGAGTTCGAGTACATCCTCGAAGCGGTCCACATGACCGCTAGCGACGGATGGCGCCTCCTGCCGTTGTACACCTACGAGACCGAGACCGGGGTATGGAGGCATCGCGACGGGCTTCCAATCCCGCCGGCAACTCTCTTCGATGTCGACTTCGAAGCGGTTCCGGACCCTCCGGCTACGGCACCGCTCGACGCCCTCGGCGACTACCTCGAGGAAGCCAAGAGGATCTTGGGGGAAGCTCCTTTGAGTACCGGCGCCGCACCCGTACTCTCCGATGCCGCAGAGAACCTGAGATGGTTTCCTACCCCGATGGAGGTGGGCAAGTGACAGAGCCGGTTTCGCATCCAAGCGACGAAGACATCGCCCGATGGCATCGCACCTTCGCCCCGAAGGCGTTCAACGGCACCTGGGAGCTCCTCGACGCCGAAGAGCTGACCAGGGAACAGGAGGAGGAGATGCTGGCCGCCACGTTCGCCCAGAAGTGGCATTGGTCGGCCGTCGGGGATGCCCGCAATTGGGCCATCGCCGACTGGCAGGTGTCGAGAGTCCTGGCCGTGCTGGGGTATGCGGACTTGTCGCGGCGGTTCGGGGAGAGGTCCCTCGAGATCGCCCTGGAGCATGACCTGGACCCCTTCGTCAAGGGGTTCGCACATGAGGCAATCGCACGAGCCGCCGCCGACGTGGACGACATCGATACCTTCACCGACCACATAGCGGCGGCGCGGGAGCTGGCCACCGAGATCGAAGATCCGGACGACCGTGAGGTCCTGCAGGCTGATCTCACCGAGATGTCCGAACGCTAGGAAAGCCGCGGGCCGGCTACTTGTAGAAGGGCAGCCGCTTTAGAACCTTCATGATCGGTCCGAGGACCCTCTGGTAGCGGGCGTAGTCCATGCCCGGGAACGGAACAAAGGCGGCGATGCCCCTTTGAACCGCGACGGTCTGGGACTCGGTGAACTTCAACAGCCCCACCGCACCGTGACGCCGCGACAGCCCGGATGCCTTCCACCCGCCCATGGGCGCGTCATAGCTCGACCAGGTGGCCGCGTAACCGTCGTTCACGCCGACCGTCCCGGCGTGTAGCCGCGACGCCACCTCGACTCCCCGTTTGGTGTTCGAAGTCCACACGCTGAAATTCAGCCCGAAGTCGGAATCGTTGGCGGCCTCTATCGCCTCCTCGACGTCCTTGTATCCATATATGGTCGCAACCGGCCCGAACGTCTCCACCTCACAAACCAGCATCGACTCGTCGACGTCGGCGAGCACGGTCGGCTCGTAGAACAACGGTCCAACGTCGGGCCGGGGTTTTCCTCCGGTGAGAAGTGTTGCCCCGTTGTCCACTGCGTCCTCAACGTGGCTATGGACCTTTTCCAGATGCTCGTGATCGATCATCGGACTGAGCGCCGACGAGAAATCGAACTTGTCGGTGAGAGGCAAGCCTCTCGAGTGCTCCACGAACAGCCGGGTGAACTCTTCGCGGATTGCCTCGTCCACGTAGAGACGCTCCATGGAGATGCACAACTGGCCACCGTTGGCATAGACGGAGCGGGAAATGGCCGGGACAGCCTTGTCCAGGTTCGCATCGGCCATGACGATGGCCGCGTTCTTGCCACCGAGCTCCATCGAGGACGGTATGAGCCGTTCTCCCGCCCGTGCCGCCACGGTGCGGCCAATGTCGCTGGACCCGGTGAATGCGACGAAGTCGACGGCATCGATCAGCGTCGGGCCGATCTTTGGCCCAACCCCGGGGACCACCTGCAGGACGTTCTCGGGTAGCCCGGCCTCCTCGAGGAGCATCGCCCCATAGAGCGCCGAGAACGGTGTCTTCTCGTCGGGCTTGACCACGACGGTGTTACCGGCCACCAGCGCCGGGAGGATGTCCGAAATCGACAAGGTGAAGGGGAAGTTCCAGGGAGTGATGTTTCCGATGACCCCCAGAGGGTGGCGATACTCCCACGCCTTGGTGAAGCCTGGCAACGACACGGCTCGTCTCGTCCTGCGCAACAGCTTTGGCCCAGTCTTTGCGTAGTAGCGGGCTGTGGCGACCGCCTCGTACACCTCCTCGAACGCAGCCACTCTCGACTTGCCGGCTTCGAGTTGGATCAGGTCCATTGCCTCGTCGGCGCGGGCTATCAGGATGTCGTGGTAGCGGTGCAGGACATCAGCTCGCTGTTTGGGAGTCCTCGTCCCCCAGCCCTCCTGAGCCGTCCTGGCTCGACCCACGGCCGCGAGCACGTCACCGGGGGAGCCCTCGGGGACCGACCCGATCTCGTCGTCGGTGAAGGGGGAAACGACCGAGAGGCGCGGCGCTTCGGCACCGACAGCGGCACCGCTCGCCAGAGCCTCGAGAAGGTCGTCGGTCACGTTTGGAGCGCCCGCGAGACGCGTGGAGGTCATGGAGGGAGGTTAATGATCGTCATGCCTAGCCTGCCTCCATGGCCACCGTGTATCAGGTCAACGTGTCCGACGGAGGAGTCCCGAAGCGGCCGGTGGCAGGAGCTTTTGTCGGTGCGCTCGGGGTCGAAGGCGACAGCCAGGCCGACACCGTCCACCACGGCGGCGCCGACCGAGCAGTGTGCCTCTACTCGCTTGACGTGATCCAGCGACTTCGCTCGGAGGGCCATCCCATTCAGTCTGGTCATGCAGGAGAGAACCTGACCATCTCGGGCCTCGATTGGACTCGAGTCACCCCGGGAACGCGTCTGTCCATCGGTCCCCAGGTCGAACTGGAGGTCACCTCGTACACGTCGCCCTGCTCGAAGAACTCCGGTTGGTTCAAAGACGGCAACTTCGGGAGAATGTCCCAGCGGCTGCACCCGGGTGAGTCGCGTGTCTATGCACGCGTGCTGACTGAGGGGCCGGTCCGGGCCGGAGACTCCGTGCGGCTCCTCGGCTAGATCAGCTGCCACCCTCGCCGAGAAGAGCCTCGACCCTGGTTCTGTCGGCGCCCGCGCCGAGTCTCTCGAGTTCGGAAGCGGCGACCTTCAACTCCATTTGGGCAAGCGCCTCAACACCGTCTGATCGATAGGCGATGCCCAGATCGGCGTGGGCGAGCGCTGCCTCGAAGGGAAGGCCCAGCCGGGTCAGAGTCTGCAGCGCTCCCTTGAGTCGCGCTGTTGCCGAGCCTATGTCCCCGCGTGCCAGGTCGATCCTCCCTTTGGCGTGCATAGACCTGGCCTTGAACAGCTCGGAGTGGGAGACCTCGCCGATCTCGGATAGCTCCTCCGCCGCCTCGACGGCGTCGTCGAAGCGATCGTTCTCGATCAGCAGGTCTACGTAAGCCGGCAGAAACTGGGCCCTGTCGAGACGGCCCTCCGGGATGTCCGCCAGGGTCCGCTGGAGTATCTCAACAGCCGACGACACATCCCCGCGGCCCGCCAGGAGCAGGGCGTACCCGGGCACGGGCTGGCGTCCTCGAGCCAGGGCCTCCTGGAAAGCGCGCTCAGCGCCTTCCTCGTCTCCGGCTCGCAGCCTCATCTCCCCGTACTGGTAGAAAGCCTCGCCGGCCACATCGGTCAGCACGCCCAACTCGTTCGAGGCTCGGAGGACTTCGGACTCCGCCCCCACCCAGTCTCCCTTTCGCCACATGATCTCCGCCTTGAAGATGCGGCACACACCGGGGTAAGGGGCCTGCTCGTTCTGCTCGCACCATTGCTGAGCCGCCGCGCTCCACTCGCTTGCCCTGCTGATGTCCCCTGTCTTCTCGCACACCGCGAGCATGTTGCAGTAGCTGCGACCGACCACCAGTGGATTCACGTCGCCCGCAACCGCCGCGAGCATCGCCTCGTCCATGAGCGGCATCCCGTCATCGGGCCGGCCCATCGCCACGAGGATGCGTCCCTGATCCTGAAGTGAGAGCGCTTCGAGACTCCCCTCGTCGTGGGCTTTTGCCACCTCCATGGCCTTCTTGGAGAGGCTCAAGGCCTTCTCGGGGTCCCCCTCTATCTCGAATGCGCGCACCGTCTGCCACCGAAGTAGGTACCCGAGCGCGATCGAGTCCGTGGCGGTCTCGAGAAGACTCTCGGCCTTTCTCTCCCAGGAGCGAGAAACGTCGTGGGACAGGCCGTGGTGATGAAACTCGGCCAACTCGACTGCAGCCATCGCCGCGTTCTCGAGGTCGTCTGCCTCAGTGGCCGCGTTGTATGCCGACTCGAAGCGGCGGGCAAGGTCGTCGTGCTTGCCCAGCCACCACAGCGAGTAGGCGTAGTTGAGCTGTTGTGCGGCACTCAGAGGTGCCTCGCTCTCGATCTTGTCGAGGAGGTCGACGGCTTCCTGCCAGCGCTTGGCCTGAAAGGCGGCCTCGGC
>JBFFIL010000111.1:0-5250 GCA_041556535.1 Acidimicrobiia bacterium
ACGCTGTTTCACGTGAAACAGCTCTGGGAACGGATAGCTGCACTTTCCGATCGATCTCTTGATCCCAGGCAGTTGGGAGTTTTGCATCGTTACCGGGACTGGCTGATCGAGGAGGCGGTGCCGGCAGGCGGATTGGGTCCCGGCGAAGGCGGACGAGTCGACGAGCGTCACATAGGGGATTCCCTGCTCTTCTCGGTTCCGATTCCGGACTTCCCGGAGGAAGTGTGGGATCTGGGGTCGGGTGCGGGACTGCCCGGTATTCCCCTGGCCATCCTCATTCCTGAAACGAGGTTCGTCTTGATCGAAAGATCGCAGCGGAGGGCGGATCTCCTCGAGAGGGTGGTGAGGATCCTTGGACTACCCAACGCTTCCGTGGTCCGGAACGACATAGAGAGTCTGGAGGGCCCGGTGCCTGCGATCGTGAGTCGCGCCGCCCTGGGCGCGGCCAAAACCTCCCGAATCGCAGACCATGTGCTGGAATCAGGAGGTTTCGCCGTCATGGGCGGGTCTTGGAGACGTCGTCCTTCCCACACGGGATGGGAGACGTTCGAGATTCCGGCGGATCTATTTGACCATCCTGTGTGGTTTCTTATCATGCGCCGCCAATGACGAACCCAATCGTGGTTGCCCTTGCCAATCAGAAGGGTGGAGTCGGCAAGTCGACGACGGCCATTAATCTCGCCGCCGCCCTTGCCTTCCAGGAGCAACGAGTGCTCCTCATCGACCTCGATCCGCAGGGAAACGCCTCCAGCGGACTCGGAATCGACAGATCGGCCATTGATATATCGATCTACGACGTATTGCTCAAGGAGTCGAGTCTCGACGATGCCGTGGAGCCCACCTCGGTGCTGAATCTATTCCTGGTGCCGGCAACGATCGATCTGGCCGGTGCCGAGATCGAGTTGGTCTCGATGTTCTCCCGGGAAGCGCGGCTGCGCAGTGCGATCGGAGCAGCGGAGTCCGAATTCGATGTGGTGCTCATCGACTGTCCCCCGTCTCTCGGTCTCCTCACGGTCAATGCTCTCACCGCGGCGGATGAGGTGCTGATCCCCATCCAGTGCGAGTATTACGCGCTGGAGGGTCTCAGCCAGCTACTTCGCAATGTTGAGCTGGTCGCCTCCAACCTCAACCCCGAGTTGAAGGTTGGCGGTGTGGTGCTGACCATGTACGACGGACGCACCCGTCTCTCCAAGGACGTCGCACAGCAGGTGAGGGACTACTTCGGCGATGTCACCTACCGAACCGTGATCCCACGCTCGGTCCGACTCTCCGAGGCTCCCTCCTATGGCGAGCCGATAGAGGCCTTCGACGAGATGAGTCGGGGCGCCATCGCCTACCGACAGCTCGGCAGGGAGTTCATTGCAAGACACGACCCCGGGGGAAGATGATGAGGAGTAGTAAGTGAGCCCACGAAAGGCAGGTCTCGGCCGGGGTCTGGAAGCACTCATACCGGTGCCCGAACCGACCACGGATATCGAATATCTCCAGGTGGGGATTGATCAAATCGTCGCGAACCCAGACCAACCGCGGTCCCGATTCGACGAAGCCTCCCTCGACGAGTTGTCGGCGTCGATAAAGGAGGTCGGTGTGCTCCAACCGGTGATCGTCAAGGCTGCCGACGATGGCTATGTGCTCATCGCCGGGGAGCGGAGATGGCGAGCGGCCAGACGGGCTGGGTTGGAGAGTATCCCTGCTGTGGTGAGGGGGAGTGTCGGTGAGTCCTCGCTGGTAGAGGCTCTCGTGGAGAATGTCCAGCGTCAGGACCTCACCCCGCTCGAGGAAGCTCACGCCTACAAACAGCTCCTGGAAGATTATGGAATGACCCAGGAGGGTGTGGCCGAGCGGGTCGGAAAGGCACGTCCGACCGTCGCAAACACACTGCGGCTTCTTCAACTCCCCGGGCCTATCCAGACCCTGGTCGATGCCGGAGGGCTGAGCGCCGGACATGCCAGGGCGCTCCTGGCACTCGATGACGAGCGTTATGCCGTCTATTTGGCGGAAAAGGCGTCCGTGGAGGGCTGGAGCGTCCGACAGATCGAAAGCGCTGTGCGGGAGCGCAGGGAGATGGAGGATCCTCCTGTTCGGGCTCGCGTGATACGTCTTCGGCCGGGCGAGATAATCGAGTTGGAGAACCGCCTCGGGGAGAGGCTGGGAGCGAAAGTCAAGATCGACTATCGCAACCAAAAGGGGAAAGTCGAGATTCGGTTCGGATCTCTGGAGGATCTGGAGCGGATCTACCGCATCATGGCCGGCTAGCCGCAGAGCCGAAGAACTCCTCGATCCCGTTGGACACGGCCAGCCCGACGTTCTCATCGAGTCGGGAGCGTGAAACGACGACTGCCGGGGCCCGCGTCTCTTTGAGGAGGGCGCTGGCTCGCCCGGCCACCCGCCCACCGACCGATTCAGCGATGGCATTGGCGAGGATCTCTCCGGCCGTCGACGAACTGTGGTCCGAGGAGAAATAGAAGACCGAGTCTTCGGCTTCGGGGTTGAGGCGGAAGGCGATGACCAACTCGGATCCCATGCGGTTGGCGCGCCGTGCCCTGACCCGTTCTGGGACATTGGTGTCCTGGCTGCGGGACATGACCGGCAGGCCGCCCGCTTCCTGTATGGCCAGCGCCGCGGCACTTGCGGCCTCCCATGCCTCCCGGGCCTCGTCGGGGTCGCGACATCCGGCGTCGAGGTAGATACGGGTGCCGGCGACTGTCGTGGGCATCGTCCGGAGCCACTCCCGCTCACGGACCGAATGCCGGCTTTCCTTCATCTCCCCCCTGGTGACCAGGTGTAGCTCGGTGATCACTTCCGGGCCGACTCTTCCATCTTCTGCCAGGTTTCGGTTGTGTTGGAAGTCGGTGACCGCTTTCTCGGTGTCCGGGCCGAAGATGCCGTCAACCTTCCCCGAGTCGAATCCCAGGGCACCGAGCCTGGACTGCAACTCCGCGATGTCCTCCCCCCGCATCATTGGTCGCCGCATGAAGAGCATTCGGTCGCCGAGGCGATAGCCGGCCTCATAAAGGGATCGCCACGTGTCGGGCCCCACGATCCCATCGGCCTCGAGCCCCTTCGCCCCCTGAAAGGCCATGACCGCGACCAGCGTGGCCTCGCCGAAGGTGCCGCGAGGGTCGGTCGCCGCAGAGAATCCCAGCGCTGCTAGTCGGTCCTGGATGTCCCGTACAGCCGGGCCTTGATCGCCGACGCGGTAGAGCCGCATTCCGAGGACCTTATTGCCGGACCGGTGGTTTGCAGAGGCCCGATCGGGAAACTTCCGGGCCTCCGGCGGCGGGAGGCCAACGAGCTCAGGCTCGCCTATACGAACTCGGCCAACTCCGCCATCAGGCGGTGCTTTGGAGCGGCGCCGACGATGCGCTTCTTCTCGACGCCGTCTTTGAAGAGGATCAGAGTCGGGATGCTCATGACATCGTGGGATGCTGCCGCCTGAGGGTTGTGGTCGACGTTGAGCTTCCCGATGTCGAAGCTGTCCTGCTCACCGGCTATCTCCTCGAGCACCGGAGCGATCACGCGGCAAGGTCCGCACCACTCGGCCCAGAAGTCGACGAGGATCGGGCGCTCCTCACTGATCTTGTCATTGAAGGTGCCGTCGTTGAGGGTCACGATCTCAGCCATGTCGCATTCTCCTTGAGTTTGGTGTCAGTGAACCTGGTCGCTGACGGGTAAATCCTGTTCCGCCAACCAGCGCTCGGCGTCGATGGCAGCCATGCACCCGGTGCCTGCCGCAGTAACCGCCTGTCGATACCGATGGTCGGCGACGTCGCCCGCGGCGAAGACGCCGCTGACCGAGGTATGGGTGTCACCGTCGTAGCCGTTGACCACGTAGCCATTGTCATCGAGGTCCAATTGCCCGATGAACAGGTCGGTCGTCGGCTTGTGGCCGATGGCAACGAACACGCCATCGACCCGCATCTCTGTCTTTTCTCCGGTGACCGTGTCCTCCAGTGTGGCGCCGGTGACCGTGTCCTCACCGTGGATCTCGGTGACGACGGCGTTCCAGCGAACCTCGATCTTCGGGTGCTCCAGTGCCCTGGCAGCCATGATCTTCGAGGCGCGGAACTCGTCCCGGCGATGGACGATGGTGACCTTGGAGGCGAACTTGGTCAGGAAGAGCGCTTCCTCCATGGCCGTGTCGCCTCCACCGACCACAATCAACTCCTGATCCCGGAAGAAGAAGCCGTCACATGTGGCGCATGCGGACACACCCCTGCCTGTCAGGCGGTCCTCGCCAGGCACTCGTAGCCATTTCGCCGACGCACCGGTGGCGACGATGACGGCGTCAGCGGTGTAGTCGTCTGCGCCCACACTCAGTTTGAAGGGCCGCTCGGAGAAGTCGACCTCGGTCACATCGAGCTGTCGAAGACGGGATCCGAAGCGCTCCGCCTGCTTGCGGAACTGGTCCATCAGCTCAGGACCCATGATCCCGTCGGGAAACCCTGGGTAGTTCTCGACGTCTGTCGTGATCATCAACTGCCCGCCCGCGGCCACCCCTTCGAAAACAAGAGGGCTCAGATCGGCTCGAGCGGCGTACAAGGCTGCCGTTAGGCCGGCCGGCCCGGAACCGATGATGATGAGTCGTTCGTGTGTCATTTCGTCAGGTCCTCTTGAACCACAAGTATCCGCCCGCAACGATGAGCGGCAGGGCTATCGCTGCAAAGGCTCCCGCAGTGGTGAGTGGTATCTCGAGCGCTCCGAAGAACGCCCACAGCAGGAATATCAAGCCTGTGAACCCCAGAGTGGCCACGAGGATTCCCAGCCCCGTCACCTTGATGGCCTTCGCCATGCGATCGACGGTCAGGGCCCTCACCTTCTGCGCGACCTGCTCGAGAAGATCTGCGAAGCGCCTGGCGAAATCCTCCATATGGAGGGGAGGTTAGTTGTGGCTCAGTCGGTGAACATCATCTCGCAGGCAGTGGCATCGATGAACGAGATCGGTGTTTCGGGCCGGAGCGGCTGCTCGGGAACGGCAACTATGTAGAGCCGGCCATCTTGGGCCTGGAACTCGCCGAGAGCTTGATGGTCCTCGAGCCCGAGGGACTCGAGGCAGCCGAGATGCTCTTCCTCGTTTGCCACTCCCTCATCGCTTGCGCGGTAGGCGTAGACGGTCTCCTGTTCTCGCAGCCGAGCAGCCACGTCGGCTAGCTCGGATGTGTCAACGGGCGATGCGCCGGCGGATGGGACTTCTGTGCCCGCCAGGCCATCACTCGTCGCCAGCGCAGCGTCCTCGACTCTTTCGTAGGC
>JBFFIL010000112.1:0-5237 GCA_041556535.1 Acidimicrobiia bacterium
GGTGCCGAGAATCTTGTCTCCGGCGTTTTGCTGCTCGATGAGCTCGAGAGCCCTGGCGACGGTCACCTCGTCGGGTGCCAGATCCTCCGGTATGGACGCCCGCTCATCGCCCACTTCCACGTACGGCCCATATCGGCCGATACGGGCTACGACGTCGACGCCATCACTCGACTGGCCGAGGGGTATCGAGCCGATCTCACGGGGATCGATCTCCTCGAGGCGCTGTTCGATCTGGTTCTTCAACCCGTCGTCCCCGAAGTAGAAATTGCTCAGCCACGGGACCGTTTCCTCCTCACCCTCGGCGATCCTGTCGAGGTCGGCCTCCATCTCGGCGGTGAACGCGTAGTCGACGAGGTTGGGGAAGTGCCGCTCGAGCAGCGACACCACGCCAAACGCGGTGAAGGTCGGAATCAGCGCCGTGCCCTTCTTGAACACGTACCCTCGGTCCTGGATCGTCGTCATGATCGACGCGTAGGTCGAGGGCCTTCCAACTCCGATCTCCTCGAGACGCTTCACCAGCGACGCCTCTGTGTACCGCGCCGGAGGGCGAGTCTCGTGTCCTGTCGGCTCCAGGCGCTCGACGGCCAAAGCGTCGCCCTCCGCCATGGCTGGAAGGATCTTCTCCCTGTCATCGAGCGCCGAGTCCGGGTCGTCGGACCCCTGAACGTATGCGCGGAGGAAACCGGGGAACGTGATGGTTCGCCCGGATGCAGCGAACTCTGCATCTCTCCCGTCGCTCGTGTGGGCGCCGAGCCGCACCGAGACACTTTCTCCCCGGGCGTCGGCCATCTGAGATGCGACTGTCCGCTTCCAAATGAGGTCGTAGAGGGCTGCTTCGTCCGCTGCGACATCTCTCGCGAGCTTCTCGGGGGTGGGGAAGTCGCCGGCGGGCCTTATCGCCTCGTGGGCCTCCTGTGCCCCCCTTGCCTGCTTCCCGGAGTACTTGCGCGGTTTGGGGGAGAGGTACTCCTTTCCGTAGAGCTTGCTTATCTGAGCTCGCGACGCGGCGACGGCGGCGTCGGACAACTCGACCGAATCGGTCCTCATGTAGGTGATGTGCCCGTTCTCATAGAGTCGTTGCGCCACCGACATCGTCCGGGACGAAGAGAACCGGAGCTTGCGCCCGGCCTCCTGTTGGAGAGTCGACGTGCGAAACGGGGGATAGGGGTTTCGCTTGTATGGCTTCGTCTCCACCGACCTCACCGAGAACTCCGACTCGGACAGGTTCGTGGCCAGGCCCGCCGCGGATTCGCGATCGAGCACCAGGACATTCTTCTTGGGAGCGCCGTCTCTGTCGAAGTCCTTGCCGGTCGCCACCCGCATCTCGTCGACAGAGTGAAGGGTTGCCTCAAAGGCCTGATCGAGGTCGTCGGATCTGGCGAACGAGCCCTCGATGCCCCAGTAGCCGGCAGACGTGAACGCGATGCGCTCGCGCTCTCGCTCGACGACGATCCGCACGGCCACACTCTGGACGCGGCCGGCCGACAGCTTTGGCTGGATCATCCGCCACAGGACAGGGGAAACCTCGTAGCCGTAGAGGCGGTCGAGGATGCGTCGGGCTTCCTGGGCCTGGACCAATCGCTCGTCCAGATCGCGCGGGCTGGCAAAGGCGCGCTCGATGGCCGCCTCGGTGATCTCGTGGAAGACCATCCGGCGCACGGGGATCGTGGGTTTCAGCACCTGGACCAGGTGCCATGCGATAGCCTCTCCCTCCCGGTCCTCGTCCGTGGCCAGGAAGAGCTCGTCTGCTTTCGCCAATGCCTCCTTGAGCTTCTTGACCTGTGTCTTGCGCTCCTTGGGCACCACGTAGAGCGGCTCGAAGTCGTTTTCGACGTTCACGCCGAGCCTCGTCCACGCCTCGTCCCTCAGTCGAGAGGGGATCTCGGACGCGGACCGCGGCAGGTCGCGGATGTGGCCCATCGACGATTCGACGGTGGCATCGGGACCCAGGAATGAGGAGATGGTGCGAGCCTTTGTGGGCGACTCGACGATGACCAAGCTCTTTGGCATTGGTGTGAGTTGACTCCATTTCGGATCACTATGTCAATCTGGATGATGCGTCACACCCACGGGTTAAGTTGGGTTTGTGGGCAAGTACGTGGCGCTAGAGGGTGGTGACGGAACCGGGAAGTCGACGGTCGCCGCAGCGCTGGCCGAGGCCATAGAGGCCGGTGGGGCCTCGGCAATCGTGGTGCGAGAGCCGGGGGGGACTCCGTTGGGGGAGGCGGTCAGGGAGCTCCTTTTGGACTCGGCGACTCTCGATGACTGGGCAGAGGCTTTTTTGTTCGCGGCCCAGCGCGCCGAATTGGCCCGCGATGTCGTGGCTCCCGCCCTCGAAGAGGGGCTTTGGGTGGTCAGCGACCGGACCTACTACTCGTCGATCGCCTACCAGGGCCACGCCCGAGGTCTCGGAGTCGAAGAGGTTCGGCGCATCAACGAGCTCGGGCTCGGCGGTGTGTTGCCGGATCATGTCTTCGTGATCGATGTGGACCCTGCCACCGCACTCGACAGACAGCACCGCGCCGACCGGATCGGCAGACAGGGCGTCGAGTTTCAAGAGCGCGTGCGGGAGGGGTACGAGATGCTCGCCAGGCAGGAGCCCGATCGCGTCACCATTCTCGACGGCACGCTCACCGTCGACCAGCTGGTCGAGAAGATCCTCGAGGAGGTGTCGTGACCTCGCCCCTGTTCGATGATGTGATCGGGCACGATCGGGTGACGTCCCTTCTTAGCGACGAGCTCGAGGCCCCGGGCCAGGCCTATCTGTTCGTTGGCCCGGGCTCGGTGGGCAAAGAAGCGGTCGCTCTTCGCTTCGCGGCGGGTTTGCTGGGTGGCCTGACCGACGAGCGCGCGAGACGGCTGGCTCTCTCCCGAACCCACCCCGACCTGACGATCCTGGAGCCGGAAGGTGCCGCCAGTCTCGGGGTCGATCAGGCGCGGAGCGTCGTGTCCCGGGCATCGATGGCCCCTGTCGAGGCCCCCCGGACGGTGTTCCTGCTTCCCGACGCCGGGGCGATGACGGACTCGGCAGCCAATGCTCTCTTGAAGACGCTGGAAGAGCCGACTTCCTCGGTCGTGTTCATCCTCGTGTCCGAGTCGGAGGACGACTTTCCTGCGACCGTCGGATCCAGGTGCAGGACTGTCCATCTGGGCCGTGTGGCCGAGGAGGTCATCGTCGAGGCACTTGTCGAACGAGGGCTCGACAGAGCCGACGCTGAAGGGGTGGCCGTCGTGTCGGGCGGAAGGCCGGGGTTGGCCCTGGCTCTCATGACCCGCCCCGAGGTGGCAGGCTTCAGGGAGCTTTGGCTCTCCATCCCCGAGAGGGTGACGCCCCACCCAGGGGACGGCCAGCGTCTCGCGTCGGTCGTTCTCGGCGAATTGGCCCCGCTGGTGGAGGACTCGGTCCCGGAGAGCCTGCCGAAGGACAAGGCGCAGCGGGCCCGGCGTCGCACGGAGATGTCTCTCCTGGTGAGCGGGCTGGAGATCCTCGCGTCGTGGTACACGGACTCGGCCTCGCTGCAGATGGGAGGCCCCGTGCGCAACGGTGACGTTTCCCTTGCGGCCCTGACCGACGTGTCGCCCCGGAAAGCGGTTCAGTCGGCCGAAGAAGTGCTCAACGCCGTAGTTGACATCCATCTCAACCTCCGCCGGGAGCTCGTCCTCGCCAATCTCTTCAGCTCGCTCGGAACCGGCGGATGACTCCTGTCCCGGCGGTGGGCGTCTGGTGAACGGGCTTCGTCCGATTTACCATTTGCCCTGCAGGCCGGAGTAGCTCAGTGGTAGAGCAATTCACTCGTAATGAATAGGCCAGGGGTTCGACTCCCCTCTCCGGCTCCAAGGAAGGGTCCGCCGCCCGACTGGGTTCCCCGTTCCCGCTAGCGTCCCGTCCCGAATGGCAGACCAGGCCGATTTCGAGCGGGACGCCCTCCAGTACACCCGTCAGCTCTATTCCGCGGCAATGCGGATGACCCGGAACCCCGCTGACGCCGAGGACTTGGTCCAGGAGACCTTCTTCAAGGCGTACCGCGCCTATCACACCTTCCAAGAAGGCACGAACCTCAAGGCCTGGCTTTACCGGATCCTGACCAACACCTACATCAACAAGTACCGCAAGGAGTCGCGCCGACCCTCCGAGGTCGACCTCGGGGACGTCGAGGACCTTTACCTGTATCGCCGGATCGGTTCAGAAGAGTCTGCCGAGGCCGCCCGCACCACAGAAGAGCGCGTACTCGACGGTCTCGTCGAGTCAGACATCAAGGAGGCAGTGGAGGAATTGCCCGAGAACTTCCGAATCCCCGTTCTGCTCGCCGATCTCGAGGGCTTCTCATACAAGGAGATCGCCAGCATCCTCGACATTCCCATCGGTACCGTGATGTCCCGTCTCCACCGCGGAAGAAAAGCCATGGAGAAGAGGTTGTGGGAGTTTGCCAAGCAGAGAGGGCTGGTCCCCGAGGACGCGGAACGACCATGAATCACAACTGTGACGAGGCGCTAGCGAGCCTGTATCTCTACCTCGACTCCGAGCTCGATGGCGCCAACACCGCCGGCATCCGCTCCCACCTCGAGAAGTGCACCGACTGTTTCGGAACCTTCGACTTCGAGCAGCGGCTCAGACAGGTGGTCCACGACAGGCTTCAGGAGAACGTTCCCGAGCATCTGCTAGACCGGATCAAGGCGGCGATCGACGACCACCCGAGCAGCCTCTCGGGGGGGCTCGCCTGACCATCGGCCCGGATGTAGGCTTCGCCACATGAGACGGCTCACCGCCCTGGCGCTGCTGCTTGGTGTCTTGTTTCTCTTCGCCGCCCCGGCTACGGCCCAGGAGGACAGCGGTGGTGATCTGACGCCTGCCGTTCAAGTCGAGCCCGCTCCCGAGAGTGACGCTCTGGCCGACTGGACCTATCGCTACATCATCCCGACGGGGCTTGCCCTGGCGGGCGTCGTCATTCTGATGACGTCGATTCGGTACTTCACCAACGTCGTCCGCAAACGGTATCGAATCGTCCAAGAGTGACTTCTCGCGCAGGCTCGGGCCGGTTGGTCACGAGGCTCGCTGGCACCTATCCGCTAGCTGAGACCTATCACGCGTCGGCCCTCCAGGCGCAAATGGAGGAGCTGACGTCCGAGGTGTCGGCCATCGTGCCCGAGGCCACGGGGCTGGCCCTACCCGGTTCCCCGGCGACAGCCGTCATCGGCCGCTCGGAGTGGATAGAGCGGAATGTCGCCGCTTTCGAGCA
>JBFFIL010000113.1:0-5207 GCA_041556535.1 Acidimicrobiia bacterium
GACCCGTCTGCGTTCATGACCACGAGATCCCGATAGCCGTCTACCACCGCTATTTGGCTGCCGTCGGGCGACCAGGCGGCGGCGACGTAGTTTCCTTGGCCGACGGCCCGCACCGCACCTCCGTCGATCTCGATGAGGACGAGTGATGTTGCCACCGACGATGCGAGCGGGTTGTTCCAACTCGTGTCTTGTTCGGTCAAGACCAGGTCGCCCGTGATTACCAGGAGTTCAGCTCCGTTGGGTGACCAGGCGAGGTTTCGCACATGTCCGAAGTCCGGCGTTCCTAGCTGACTGATTGTTCCGTCGGCCCGGTCGTAGACCTGAATGACGTGGGTCCACACGCTGTTCCCATATCGTGCTGCCACGAATGCGATCCTGCTGCCGTCGGGCGACCATGTGGGAAGGTAGATCTGACCCCACCCTTCGAGGCCAGGGAACTCTGCGGGGTCGAGTTGGGCTTCGGATTCGATTCTCATTTCATGGAGGTCGACTATCGCCAGTCCCAGATCCTTTCCAAACGCTGCATGCGTTCCGTCAGGAGACAGCCAATTCGATGTCACGAACAGACAGCATCCGCCGCCGGCCCCCACTTTCTCCATCGGTATTCGGCTGATCTCGCCATCGGAGCTCAGTAGGTAGAACATGCCGGCGTGTTCGCTCTGAAGGGCCATGACTGTTCCATCGTTGGACCATCCCACCGGCTGCAGCGACAGGGCACCGTCATCGCAAGGCTCGGACGAGAAAGAAGCGCAAGCCTCAGCAGGCACAGGAGGGAGGTCCGGGATCTCGAACGTCACCACCGATGACGGATTCCAAGGATCGATAGCTTCCAAGGTCTGATTGCGTACGACCACGATGCGACCCGCCAGAGGTTCGAAACTCCCCAGGTCAGAACTAGGCCCCACCGCGTCTTGAGCCGGCAGTAGAGCGGGGAGGACCCCCAGGAGAAAGATCAACCCAGCTCCGGCTGCAAAGGCCCACACCCGCCGGCCCAATCGAGCCTTCGGACTGGCAGCAGCCTTGGCCTCGCCAAACGCCAACGAAGGCGGACGGTCCAGGACCTCCGTCCACGCGATCGGCGTCTGGTTGTCTTCGATGTCCGCGAAGTAGAAGTCGAGTTGTTCTCTCAGATCGGTGCTCATCTGTTCACTCCTAAACGTCGGCGCAGGCTCTCCAAGGCCCTGCCTGCATACGTCTGGACCGTCGATTTGGCGATCCCGAGCAGCTCAGCAACCTCTCCCATCGACCAGCCATAGCCATACAGGAGAGCGACAACGGTCCGTTGCTTCTCCGGCAAAGCGGCAAGGGCACCGGGTAGGGCAGGCTCAACCCATCTATCTCCATCCGAAACGGTCGGCGGGAGGCTGAGAGGACCAGTCCGATACATTCGACGGGCGCGATCACGGCCAACCCGATACAAATACCCAGCCGGGTTCTCCATTCCCGAAACCCGATCCCAATGCTCCCACCCATAAGCCAGAGCCTCAGCGGCTGCCTCCCGACCCCGATCAGGCCCAAACGCGGAAGTCAGAGCCTGCCGAAGCCGCCGCTCAGTAGCGGTCACGAACTCGACAAACGAGTCAGATTTCGTCTCCTCCGACAACACCGGCACAAACTCCCGTCTCACTCACACAAAGCACCGAGCAAGCCGATCGTATGTCACGATTCGCCTGCACATAACGGCACTTATGTTCTCGCGCCAGGCTGAACAGCACATGATGCCGGTTAGGAGCTGTGCGCTCTCCGCCAGGTTTCCTTCGCCTCGTTGGCCGCGGCCACTGCCACGAGGAGTCCGGCGACCGGGTCTGCCCACCACCAGCCTGCGTAGGCGTTGAAGGCCAGCCCGGCAAGGGTCGTGACCGACAGAACCCCGTCGAGGAGGGTCACAGTTGCTTCGGATCTCAGAGGCTCAGAGCCGAGTCGCTGCGCCGTGGCTCGCTTCAGGATCGCGAGACCGAACATCACGACAGCCGTCACCGCCAGGTATGCGATACCCCAGGGTGACGCTCCAGCACGCCTCCCGCTGGCGATATCGCCAACGGCAGCCACTATCAGCGCCAGGGAGAGCAGGCCGAACGCGACAGCGATGAGTCTCAATGCGCGGCTGGTACGGGCTGGCCTGTCGCGATCGTCGCTGGACTTGAGATGCCATACGACCACCGTCGAGGCGAACACTTCCACAACCGAGACCGTGCCGAAACTGATCAGCGCGAGTGAGCCGGCAATGGACCCCAGGGCGATGGTCAGCACCGCCTCGCCCACGTTCCAGGCGACCGTGGCGTACTCGAGAACGAGAGCTCTTCGTTGCAGCCCTTCTTCGTCGCCCGATGCGATCTCCAACCTCAATGCCGAGCCGTGCCTCGAATCCAACCCTGGGATCCGAACCGTACCCCCGAATGTGCCGTTCACGCAGCACTCGCCCTCCTGTGCATCATGCCGCCACTGAGGCGGACTCCTCGTGACCTAGGCGTCGGCGGCACATCAACTTCAAAGCGCCCGGGGTGGACGGCTGTGGAGTAGATTGCCCCGCTCAGCTTCCCCGAATGGAGGGCTCTTGAGAAGGAGCTTGTTAATCCTGACGTTGTTCTCTCTGACGCTGGCCGCTTGCGTGGGTGACGCCGCGCCTACTACCACCGAGGACGCCGGACCCAGCCCGCAGGAGGAGCTCCTCGCTGAGTACGCCGCCGCTCGCAACGCCGGCGAGATAGGTCCGCTCATGCGACTGTTCTGGCCCGACCCTGTTGTCAGACGGCATCCCTTCGCGATCAACGACTACATGGACCGATCGTCAGCGCTCAGAGCCACAGAGGAAGGTGTTCCTGCCATACAGGGATCTGGAGCCGGCTTCGAGTTCGTCGACATCGAAGTGTCTGACGGCACCAGCACCATCGATCCTGATCTGACCTTCGGTTGGAGGTTCTTCTACGGCGCCGACGGGAGCGAGTCGGGAGGCGAGGCCGGTTGTATCGGAGGCAAGAACGGCAAAGCCTTCATTTCGGCCGGCATGTTCACCGAGTTCGACTGGGGTTTCGAAGACGCCACGAAGTGCGACTGACCCTTTCCGAGGGGCGGCCGCCGGCGCACGAACCGGTTCGCTAGACGACGACTAGGCCAACATCGGGTGATTACGTCACGCACCCGCATGCGACATGGTCAGATACGGCTTCGGACAGCACCCATTCCCTTTCGTCTCATCGGGAACCGAGCCACGCCCGGAACTCGTCCAAGTCATGACACTCAAGGACAAGGAGAACCAATGAGACGCAGCCTCGCCTTCTTCGCAGGACTGGCTCTCGCGGCGGCCATCGGGATCGGAGCCGTGAACGGAGCAACCGACACGCCAGGGGTCGGAGGATTGACGCCGCTCGCCCCAACTGACTCGTCCGAGTCGGGCCCACTGGATCAGGACCTCTTCATCGACGGCGAGCCCGTCACACCGTTCGACGACGGTGAGCCTGCAGACCTCGAAGGCAGCGGGATGGCCGTGCCGGGATTCGAGGGCGATGTCGGGGAGACCGTGGTCGAGACCGGCTCGGGCATGGTCGTTCCCGGCTTCGAGGGCACGGTCGACGACATGATCGTCGAACCTGAGGAGTAAGCGCTAGACCAGTCAAAGGCCGGCGGAAGGGCTCTGCTGACCGTCGGCCTTTTCCCGTCCACGAGCCGGCCCTTTCTGTCGGCATCGGTATGTGCCTAACGCGTGCACGCCACATCACCGAGTCGAACCGACCCGGGTACCGTCAGCGCATGACCGACCTGTTCGAGTCGAGAGCGTACGAACTCGCGTTGGCTTCGGCCCCTCTCGCCACACGGATGCGACCCCGATCACTCGAGGACGTCGCCGGCCAGCCTCATCTCCTTGCCAGGGACTCCGCATTTCGGCGCCTGGTCGAGTCGGGCCGGCCGATCTCGATGCTTCTCTGGGGTCCGCCTGGGACAGGAAAGACGACTCTCGCCCGCCTTGTCGCCTCCAGTGCCAACGCGCACTTCGAGACACTGTCCGCCACCTCGGCCGGAGTCCGAGACATCCGCGCGGTCTTGGCGTCCTCCAGAGAGCGGCTCGCCGAACAGGAGCGAAAGACTGTCCTGTTCCTCGATGAGATACACCGCTTCGCGAAAAACCAGCAAGACGCCCTCCTCCCCGGAGTGGAAGACGGGACCCTCGTGCTCATCGGCGCCACGACGGAGAACCCCTTCTTCGAGATCAACACTCCCCTGATGAGCCGGATGACTCTCTTCCGCCTCGAGGCCCTCTCCCCCGAGAACGTGCGCCTGCTACTGGCGAGAGCGTTGAAGGATTCAGAGCGTGGCCTGGGCCACCTCGGGTTATCGATTACGGACTCGCTATCCGACGAGCTCGCCAGTCGAACCGGGGGCGATGCCCGCCAAGCGCTCAATGCCCTCGAAGTCGCCGCGATCCTCGCATCGGGGGACGACGTGTCCGAGATCACAGAAGACCATGTCTCCGAAGCCCTCCAACGGCGCCTGGTCCGCTATGACAAGACCGGAGACAGCCACTACGACGTGATCTCTGCATTCATCAAGTCGGTGAGGGGTTCAGACCCGGACGCGGCCCTCTACTGGCTGCTGCTCATGCTCGAAGGTGGAGAAGACCCTGAATTCATAGCGCGCCGGTTGATCATTCTTGCCTCCGAAGACATCGGATTGGCAGACTCGAGGGGAATCCAGGTGGCCGTCGCCGCCGCAGACGCGCTGGCCTACGTCGGGCTCCCCGAGGCGACCTATCACCTGGCTCACGCCACGATCTTTCTCGCCACGGCACCGAAGTCGAACTCGGTGGGGCGTGCCATCGGGGCCGCCCGCGCACTTGTTCAGGAGGGACCGGCCCCGGTCGTGCCCGCCCATCTTCGGTCCACCGGGTACGACGGAGCGGCTGCGCTCGGCCACGGAGTCGACTACGAGTACCCGCACAATGACCCGTCCGGTGTGGTCGACCAGCAGTACTTCCCCGACGGTGTCGACCCGATGGTTCTGTTCAGTCCCGGCACCCACGGCGCCGAAGAACGCATCCGGGCCGCGCTCGAAGAAGTCGACAGGGTTCTGGGCCGCGACCGCTACTGAGTCGCCAGGACGGCCTCTACGTCGAACTCGCCTTCCCGGTAGACGACCGCCGCCGCTCTCGAGGCCGATATCAGATCGGCCTCTGCCGCCTTTACCAGGTCTATTGCCTGGGGCTCCCCTGTGAC
>JBFFIL010000114.1:0-5195 GCA_041556535.1 Acidimicrobiia bacterium
CGAGCCATTCGTCGAAGGCCGTTCTGATATCGGGAACGTATCCCTTGTCGACCATCACAGCAGCGATGTGCGGTCGTCCGACACTTCCGTCGCCGGCCTCGGCTGAGACTTCCTCCTCGCGGATCTCCATCCCGAGATCCGCGAGAGTCGAGATGATGCGGGCGTTCCGCCTCAACCTGCCTCTCTGCAACTCGTCGAGACGGTCCTGAAGAGGTCCTGCTCCCGGTTTGAGCCAGAGGACCACCAGGTGCATCCCTCCAGCGGGATGAGCCAGCGACAACTCCACCCCAGGGATCAACTCGATGGCATATTCACGCGCTGCTTCGACTGCCTCGCTCCAGCCCTCCTGGGTGTCGTGGTCGGTCAGCGCCATGGCCGCCAGCCCTGCGCGGGCGCCGAGTTCGACTAGCCGAGCAGGCGTCGCAGTTCCGTCGCTCGCAGTCGAGTGTGTGTGCAGATCAACAGCCATGCTCGGTTCCGATCATGACGGATCGGTGGGTCAAGAACCAGCGACGGTGATGGTGATCCGTTCGATGTAGACCGATTCCAGTGGAAGGCTCTGCTCGCGAGTCCCGACGGCGGTTCCCTTTGGCACCGCTTCGATGCGATCCAGTGTGTCCTCGCCCGACACCACCGTTCCCAGGACGTTGAATGACGAAGTCAGGTGACGGCCGCTGTCACCGATGATGATGAAGAACTCAGAGCCCTTGCTCCGCGCCCCCTCACTCTCCATCGCGACTATCCCTCTCTCGTACATGAAGCCATCGTCTGGATGTTCCGCCTCGATCACGTAGCCGGGACCTCCGGTTCCGTTTCCCTCGGGGTCACCGCCTTGGATCTTGAAGCCCTCAGCGACCCGATAGAAGACCTGCCCGTCGTAGAAGCCCTCCCGAGCCAGGAAGACGAACGAGTTGACGGTATCCGGGTGGCCGGCCGTGTCGAGCTGGATGATGATCTCCCCACATGACGTTTCGATTAGCGCTCTCACATCGGAGTCGGCCGATATGTCGGTCTGCCGTTCCGGGCCTTCGAAAGACATGACCGTCTCCGGGGGCGGTTGATCGGCGCCGCAGGCGGTTGGTTGTGATCGAAAACCCTCGTACGACCCCGGCAATGCGGTGTCGTCGGTGTTCCGCAGGCTCGGCACCAGGAATATGCCGATCACGACGCCACCGAAGATGAGGGCGGTGACGAGCCGCCGATACAACTCGTTGCGCTGAGCGGCCTTTCGCTCGGCCGCCCTCTTGGCTGCTCGTTGCTCTTTCTGGCGCTGTCTGCGGTCGGACATGGCGACGGCGACTTTAGGCCCTGACCGACCCAATCAGGCCGGTGGTGTTCGTAATGAGGCGCCTGAGCATCCAAACTGTCCGGTAATGCCCGTGATCGTTCAGAAGTACGGCGGGACCTCTGTCGCCGACCCGGCCCGGATCAAGGTGGTCGCAGACCGTGTCCGCGACTCCCGAGAAGCTGGCAACGACCTGGTCGTCGTAGTGTCGGCCATGGGAAAGACCACTGACACCCTGGCTGCCCTCGCAGCGGAGATCACTTCCTCACCGACGCCTCGCGAGCTGGACATGCTTCTCACCGCCGGGGAGCGGATCACCATGGCACTTCTTGCCATGGCGCTCCACGACCGGGGTATTGACGCCGTCAGCTTCACCGGGTCACAGGCCGGGATCCTGACCGATTCCTCACACGGCGACGCCCGGATCACCAGGATCACCGGGGAGAGGGTCAGAAAGGCGGTCAACGAGGGGAAGGTGGCGATCGTGGCCGGGTTCCAGGGTGTGGACCCTGAGACCAAGGAGGTGACCACGCTGGGCCGTGGCGGCTCCGACACCACCGCCGTGGCTCTCGCTGCCGCATTGGGTGCGGAGACCTGTCAGATTCTCACCGACGTCCCTGGTGTGTTCTCCGCAGATCCGCGGTTGGTCCCCCAGGCGAGGCTCCTCGACTCGATCGGGTACGAGGACATGCTGGACCTCGCCAAAGCAGGAGCGGGGGTGCTCATGCCCGATTCGGTCGAGTACGCGATGGCCAACGGCGTCCGCGTTCAGGTGCTCTCCTCGCTCGCCCACGAAGGAGGAACTCTGGTGACGGGCGAAAGCCCGAGGCCAGACGTGGTTGGCCTCGGTTGTCGACTCGTGGGTGGCAACGCTGTGGTCACGGTCGTCGGCGCCTCCGCCGCCGCGAGGCTTCCCGGGGTGATGATGGCCCTCGCCGTCACGGGTGTTCGCGTTCTCGACTCGGGATCCGACGGGAGGGGTGCGTTCGTGGAGGTCGACCGCGAACAATCCGACGCTGCCGTACGTTCCATCCACGACGAGGTGTTCGGGTCGGAGGAGGCGACATGAAGGACGTTGCAGTTGTCGGGGCCACCGGTGCAGTCGGCCGGACGATGCTGGAGATCCTCGAGCAACGGAGCTTCCCCTTGTCGTCTCTCCGGCTGATGGCTTCGGGTCGCACTGCGGGATCTGAGGTCGACACGGCGTGGGGCAGGATCACCGTGGAGGACCTCGCCGAGGCTGACCCGTCAGGCGTCGACCTGGCTTTGTTCTCGGCCGGCGGAGAGCGATCGAGGGCTCACGCTCCCCACTTCTCCGAAGCTGGTGCGGTGGTGATCGACAACTCGTCGGCTTTTCGGATGGCCAAAGACGTCCCTCTTGTGGTGGTTGGGGTGAACGATGACGCTGCCTTCGGTCACAACGGGATCATCGCGAACCCAAACTGCACGACGATGACCCTGATGATGGCGGCGGGACCACTCCACCAAGCTGCCGAGCTGAGCTCGATCGTCGCTTCGTCGTACCAGTCTGTTTCGGGGTCGGGCCAACGTGGTGTCGTCGAGCTCATGAGGCAGGTCCCGGGATTCGCGGGTGACGTCGAGGGGCTGATGACGGGAGGGTGGGTGGATCCGGTTCCCGAGCTGTATGAGCGACCGATCGGGTTCAACGTCCTCCCCTTTGCAGGAGCCGACGCGGGCGATGGCTACACCGACGAGGAGATGAAGCTGGTCAACGAGTCGCGCAAGATCCTCGACTCTCCCGACCTTGCGGTCGAGCCCACCTGTGTACGCGTGCCCGTCCTCGTGGGTCACGGCGTCTCGGCCACCTTGCGATTCAACAGGCCGATGACCCTCGAAGAGGCCACATCGATCCTCGGGTCATCAGAGGGCTTGTCGCTCTGGAAGGATCGGACACCGACCCCTCTCGACAGCGCCGGCATCGACGATGTCCTCGTTGGCAGGGTGCGGGAGACAGTGGGTGACCCGGGAGGAATCAACCTCTGGGTAGTCGCCGACAACCTCCGCAAGGGAGCCGCGCTCAACGCTATTCAGATAGCGGAGTCTCTCCTGTAGTCGGCCCTTCTGCCCTTTGATCCCCTCGACCCGGCCGATGATCGTGCATGGGGTTATCGCGAAGCAAGGCCGACATACGGCGGCGGAGGTGGGGATGTGCGTTGCGCATGCCCAACTCGAGAGCGAAGCGGGCGTCTTCGGTGACGTCGAGCACGATCGCCTCGCCCTGAGCTCGGATGTGGAACCCATCGGGGAGAGCCGAGATCCGCAGGCCTTCGCGTTGCCAGTCGGCAATCGTCTCGTCCCCGATTCGCATCACGATGTGGTCGTCGGTGAGGTCCACGACGACATCGACGGGCGCATCGAGTTCGCCCTCCATACGTAGCTTCGCGTTGTAGGCAGTCATGGCGAGGCGCTCTAACCATATCGGCATTCTCAGTGCGGCGCTGGAGGGGATCCGAAGTGTGCTTCACGCCGGGGCGGGCCTACCATCTCGGGACATCGGGACGTGGCGCAGCTTGGCAGCGCGCAGCGTTCGGGACGCTGAGGTCGTGGGTTCAAATCCCACCGTCCCGACCAGATTCCTCAGCAGTTGACCCGGGTTCCGGGCAGGTGGTGACCCGTTCACTCCTCTTCCGAGGTGCCCCCGGGAGCGAGGGCGCTCCGCAACTCGGTCGCGTTGATCGGCTTGGCCACCGACGCGTCGGCACCTGCTCGGCCGGCAAGGAACGAGTCGGCAGATCGATCGAGCAGCAGGACGAGTCTCGGTCGTCTGCCGGAGGTCGTGGACTGGCGGATGTCTCTGATCACGGCCATCCCGCCCATGTTCGCGATCTGCATGTCGACGACAACGGCGTCCGCATCGGCCGCTAGTTGTGCGGCACGGGACGGCTCATCCAGTTCGTCTATCTCCCAGTCGCCCAGAGTGAGGGAGGAGCGGACTTCGTTGACGACCCACGGTGTATCGGCGACGACCAGGACCCTCGACATCGTCGCGAGGCTAGCCCCACGCCTGGTCCTAACCTCCGAGGCCGTGCGTTACTTCGTCCTAGGCATCTTGACGCTCTCCGTAGCGGCGTGCTCCACCCCAGAGGGGGGTGGGATCGACGTGATCGACGTCAGTGGCCCTCTCGACGCGAGCGCAATGCGTTTCATGGCGGACTCGATCGAGGATGCAGCGGCCATCGGACAGGAGATCGCGGTGCTTCAGGTCAACTCGAGAGCCGTCCTGGACGCCGATGCCTTCGCCCAACTCGAAGCTCTGGTCCTCGACCCGCCTCTGCCCGTCGCGGTGTGGGTGGGCCCTGCCCCGGCTGTCGCCTACGGCGGCGCCGGTCTGTTGGCGTGGTCCGCACAGGAGGCGGCGATTGCCCCGGGCTCGCTGGTCGCACCCTGGGAGCCAGTGATACTCGACGCCGACTCGCCGGCCATGTTGACCCCCCTCGAAGCCGCAGACTCCGGCCTCGAGCTGCAGCCGACGATTCGCCAGTACCTGCAGGATCTCGACGGCCGCACTCTTCCCACCAGTGGAGGGCCCGTGACGGTCTCGACCATCGAGGAATTCGGTGAGGGCGTCACCCTGAAGACAGTCACTTTCCGCAAGCCGGGGTTGGCGACGAGATTCTTCAGGCTCGCGGTGACGCCTGAGGCTGCATTCTTCTTCCTCGTGATCGGCTTGACCGTGGTTGCCTTCGAGTTCTACGCCTTGGGCCCGGCGGTCGCGGCCGGGTTTGGTGGGGTGGCTCTGCTGCTATCCGGCTGGGCGATGGTCACTCTCCCCGTGACATGGTGGGCGGTTGCCCTCGCAGTGGGCTCGTGGGTTCTCATGACGGCCGCGTATCAGAAGGGTGGCGCCCTGGTCCTATCGCTGATAGCGGCCGCTGGATTGCAGGTGGCA
>JBFFIL010000115.1:0-5190 GCA_041556535.1 Acidimicrobiia bacterium
CGGCCGGGGCGTCTGTGCGACTGGTGCAGCTTTCAGTCCATCTGCCCCGCATGGGCAGACGAGTCCGAGGCAGTTGCTTCCTAGGGGAAGATTCCACGGACCAACTTGGCGTCCGCCACCCGTCGTATCGCCTTGATCAGGGCGGCTGTCCGCATGTCGACGTTTTCGGACCTGGCGATCTCGTGGACGTCGTCGAAAGCCCGGATCATGATCTCCCGCAGCCTGGCGACGATCTCGTTCTCCGTCCAGAAGTACTTCTGCACGTCTTGGACCCATTCGAAGTATGAGACGGTCACGCCGCCGGCATTGGCAAGGATGTCAGGAACGATGAAGATGCCCCTCTCCCTCATCCGATCGTCGGCCTCGAGCGTCGTCGGGTTGTTGGCTCCCTCGATGACTATGCGCGCTTTCACGTCGTCGGCGTTGTCCTTGTGGAGAACACCCTGGATGGCTGCAGGTACCAGGACATCACACTCGAGCCCGAAGACTTCGTCGCCCTCGATGAAGTCAGCGCGGGGATAGCCTTCGAGGTAACGGTTCTCGTCGACCCACTTCCCCGCGGAGTCGATGTCGAGGCCCTTGGGGTCGTAGATGGCCCCCGAGATGTCCGAGACGGCCACGACCTTGGAGCCCATCTGGTGCCCCGCGACCGCTGCGTAGCGACCCACGTTGCCGAAGCCGTGGATGGCCACCGTCACGGCGGTCGGGTCCATGTCCAATGTCCTCGCGGCCTGGGGTATGAGGAACATCAGCCCCCGCCCCGTTGCCTCCCTGCGTGCGACGCTCCCACCGAGGGCGGGAGGCTTGCCTGTGACGACCGCGGGGACCGACCTTCCGACGTGCTGGGAGTAGGTGTCCATCAGCCACGCCATCACCTGTTCGTTCGTGCCGAGGTCGGGTGCGGGGATGTCCTGTTCGGGGCCGATGACATTGATGATCTCCATCGTGAATCGCCGGGTGACCCTCTGCAGCTCGGCCCGCGACAGCTCCATCGGGTTGATCCTCACGCCGCCCTTGGCACCGCCGAACGGGACGCCGACGATCGCGCACTTCCATGTCATCAACATCGCCAGGGCCGTGACTTCGCCGAGGTCGACGTCCGGGGCGAACCGAATGCCCCCTTTGGTGGGTCCCATGGTCGTCAGGTGCTGGACCCTGTAGCCGAAGATCGTCTCGACCTCGCTGTAGTTGTCGTGACGGAAAGGGAAGCTCACGATGGTCGACCTCTGAGGCACCCGGAGACGGCCGGACACATTCTCGTCGAGGCCCATCAAGCCGGCGACACGATCGAACTGGCCGACCGCCTCGTGGTACATCGGTGAGTCGAATTCGCTTCCGTGATCCAAACCTGCCTCCGTGAGGATTGACACGCGAATCCTAAGCACGGTCCGTTCTTGAGGCGTGCAGGTCGCGACAAAGACTGAGCACGGTGCACGCCCCAGAATCTGTCCCTGCCGGGCCGTATGTTGCCGGATATGACCGAGATCGACCGATCCAAAGCCAGATTGAGCCCGGAGGAGGCCGCGTACGTCTTTGCCGACCCTGTTGCCTACCTCGCCGAGCTCGGAATCGACTCGTCCCTGGTCGGGCAGTCACTCGCGGACCTCCCCGACGCCGCCTGACCTACGATCCGACCGTGACCGTTAGGGAGATGAGGGTCGGCCCGGACGGCTGGGAGCCCGCCATCGCCGACACCGACGGATACCAGCTGGTCGTTGCCGGGCCCGGTACCGGGAAGACGGAGTTCCTGGTGAGGCGTGTCGAGCACCTTGTCGCAGAAGGTGTTGCCCGCCGCGACCAAATCGCGGTTCTGTGCTTCTCACGACGCGCCGCCGGTGACATAAGGGAGCGGATCGAGAGCACCGTCGGTGGGACCGGCACTCCGGTGGACGCGACCACGTTCCACTCACTCGCTCTCCGCATGCTGGAGACGTCAAGCCCGGATCGGCGGCCGATCCCTCTCACCACACCTGAGCAAATCGGCCTCGTAGCCGATGTGCTCGAGGGGGAAGACCCCGACGCCTGGCCCCTCACCTATCGCGGGATCCTGGCCACTCCGGCGTTTGCAGCCGAAGTCGCGGACCTATTGATGCGATGCTCTGAACGTCTCCTCAGCCCCGCGGACGTCGAGGAGCTCGCCGCGGAACGCGCAGATTGGAGAGGGATCCCGGGGCTCTATTCCCGCTACCTGGATCGCCTCGACGAAATCGGGAGGACTGACTACGGCGTGTTGCTCGCCTCCGCTGTCGCGCTTCTGGGGACCGACGAAGGTCAGGGCCTGGCTCGCGCCTATCGGTACGTGCTCGTCGACGAATACCAGGACACCTCGCCGGCTCAGGCCGAAATGGCGAGACTCCTCGCCGGACCGCACGACAACCTCACGGTCACCGGGGATCCCTACCAGTCCATCTACTCGTTCCGCGGCGCCGAGCTCAGGAACATCGAAGGTTTCGAGAGGCGACATCCAGACGTCACACGGATCGTCCTTGCTCCCAGCCTGCGGGTACCGGCCGAGATCATGCAAGCCGCTCTCAGGGTCGTCTCACCCGGCCATCTCCCTGGCTCGGCTGGGCCCGTGGAAGCGGCTCCTCATCAGGGCCGTGTCGAAGCGTATGTCTTCGACCAGGAGACGGCGGAGGCCGAGTGGATCGCGCGAGAGGCGGAGCGGGCCGTCCTGGTCGATGGAATAGCGCCTTCGGCGATCGCGGTGCTGGTCCGATCGAAGAGGGAAATGGTGAACGAGATCTCGCGGGCGCTGGACCGAAGGGGCCTCCCTCACGACCCTCCCGACAGCAGGCTCGTCGACCACCCGGCGATCCGGCTCTTCCACGACCTGGTCACGGTGGCGACGTCGGGCGGTGCCCTCACGACAACTTCCGCGTCTCAGGCCGCGGAAGCCGACCTTGCGATGCGGCGGATACTGCTTGGGCCGCTCGTGGGGCTGACCCTCGGAAGGGAGAGAGAGCTTCTGAGGCGCAGACGACGGACCTGGGCCCCCTGGAGCGCAGTGCTAGCCGAGGCGCTCCCGGAAGCCCTCGACCTCGCCCGGCTGATCGGGACCAAGGACTGGGCCACGGAGCCCTCTGCGAGCGAAGGGTTTTGGGCTGCTTGGTCCGGTATCGATGCCATGGGCTCCCTGGTTGCGGATGCTGAGACCGCTGGGTGGCGGAAAGCCTTGACATCGTTTGGTCAGGTGCTGGAGCGTCAAGCGGAGCGTGACGACGCCGTGAGCCTCGCTCGCTTCTTCGAATTGGTCGACGAGGGCGGCTACGAGGCGACACCGCTCATCTCGCATCGGCCGGGGGAGGCAGGTGTCACACTCACGACGCTGCACCAGGCGAAGGGGCTCGAATTCGACTTCGTCTTCATCGCCAACGCTGTCGAAGGTGTATTCCCCGACCTTCGGCGGGGGCGCCGAATGCTCAGACCCGAGCTTCTGTCGCCGGAGCGGACCACCGACCCCCAGGCACAGCACCTATTCCAACTACAGGAGGAGATGCGCCTCGCCTACACCGCGATGACGAGGGCGAGGCTCCGCGTCGTTTGGACCGCGACCGACGCAGGCGTGGACCAGGGCGAGCACCGACCATCTCGGTTTCTCGTCGCAGCGTCGGGCGCGGACAGTCTCAGCGAGATCGGGTCACCCGACAGAGAGGCCGGGGGCCCGATCACCTTGACCGGAGCCGAGACACAGCTGCGCCGTCGCCTGGCCGATCCGGCTGAGCCCCTGGTGGACAGGCTCGTCGCTGCGGCGGCGTTGGCATCGCCCGGGGGGCCATGGTGGGACTCGAGCGCGTTCGCGGGCGTTCCGGAGCGGGGACCCGACTCTCCCATCATCGGCGCGGGGCTGCGCTTGTCGCCCAGCCAGGCGGACTCGTACGCTACTTGCCCGCGCCGTTACGCTCTCGAGCGGCGGCTCAGGTTGGGGGACGCCACTTCCCCCTACTCCCAATTCGGCCTGCTGGTGCACCGAGCCCTCGAAATCGCCGAGTCGAAGGTGGTCGGGTCGGGCCGGCAGCACGCCGACCTCGCAGTCGCGCTCGAAGCAGTCGATGAGGTCTGGACCGGAGCCGACTTCGGCACCGAGGCGCTGGACCTCGCCTGGAAGGAACAGGCCATCGAAGGCGTGACCAAGCTCTACTACAGCTGGCCCCACGCCGACGGAGAGCCGATTGCGCTCGAGGAGAGAGTGGAGATGACGATCGCCGGCGTTCCCTGGGTGGGTGTCGTCGATCGTCTCGAAAAGACGGATTCCGGGGTTCGCGTCGTCGACTACAAGACGTCGAAGTCGCCGACTCCCGTCAAGCACGCCGCCGCATCGATACAGCTCGCCTTCTATGCAGCGGCTGTCGGGCGGGCGCACCAGGTCGTGGGAGCCGAGATGTGGTTCCCGCGTGCAAAGGGTGGGCCGGTGACGACTCGACATCTCGATCTCGAGCGAATCGACGAGCTGAACGACGTCATGGCAGACCTCACAGAGGGCGTCCGGTCCGAGAATTGGGAGGCGACTCCTGGCGGGCACTGCGCGCGCTGTGACTTCCGCGGCTCATGCCCGGCCTGGCCCGAAGGGCGCGGAGCGTTCCTCTCATGAGCGCTCTGGTTCCCTCACCCGAGCAGCAGGACGTCCTCGACCTGGGGCTGACTTCCATCCGGATCAGGGCCGGTGCAGGAACCGGAAAGACCACCACCGTCGCCATGGTCATAGCGAACCTGATCGAAAGGCACGGTGTGGAGCCCGAGCAGGTCCTCGGAATCACCTTCACCAACAAAGCAGCGGCCGAGCTTGCGGACAAGGTTCGTCAGATGCTCGAAGGCGAAGCCGACCCCGGCAGGCAGATAGAGGTGCACACCTACCACGGCTTCGCGGCGCAGGTGCTTTCCGAGTTCGGGGCACTCGCCGGCGTCGACCCACGCGTCAGGGTGATAACGCCCACGTTCTCCCGACAGCTCCTCTCCGAGACATTCCACCGAACTGCGTACGAACATCTCGACATCACCAACCGCCAGACCCTCGACAAGGTCAGGCAGCTCAACGACCGCTTGGGCGATCACTTGGTCGACCAGTTCAGGCGTGATGGTCGCGTCATCGCCCAGCTCCGTCAGGAGCGAGTCCAGCAGCGCCCCGAGATCCCCGTGGAACTGCGTTAGGAACTCCGTGCCCTCCTCGAAGACGCCGAAGTCGCCCAGCGC
>JBFFIL010000116.1:0-5151 GCA_041556535.1 Acidimicrobiia bacterium
CGTTGCCAGCGCGATGGGGACAAGTGAGGAGAATGCCCTCAGAGCGGTGGCCCTCTTCAATGCCAACTGCGCGCGCTGTCACACCGCGGGCTTCAGCGCAGGTGTTCCCTACACACAGGAAGCGGGCTCGGGAGGTTTCGGCCCGGCTCTGTGGGACGGCCGGCCTGTGGTGCAGTTCGGGTTGGCACCGACCGACGCCGAGGTGACCGATCTCCTCGTCGACTTCCTGATCAAGGGGTCCGAAGCCCAGAAGTCCTATGGGCTGAATGGCTTCGGCTCGGGCCGTATGCCCGCTTTCGGGGCGACTCTCTCATTGAGCGATCTGGAACTCCTCGCCCTGTATCTTCGCTCGGGCAACTTGGACGGGGTGGAGTAGATGTTCTTTCGTGAGCTGTTCCGGTCGCTCTTGTCGGCGAACCTCTTCGTCACCGGTGTCATCCTCACACTGGCGGCGGTTCTCCTGTTCTATGGCTCGATCTACCTGTTCAACAACACCAACTTGGGTCGGCGCCTCGGCTTGCTCGTGACGGGAGCCGCAGTCTTCGGCTGGCTCACGATCACCTCGCTTCTCTTCGTGATCTACGCACCCCGCGGACCGAAACCGGAGAACATCGAGGGGCTCAATTCCTTCGAGATCAGGATCATCCCTCTGACCTACCTCCTCGTCTCTCTGGTGCTGTTTCTCGTGTTCGTTGTCGCCCTCCACCAATACGAGGCCACCCAAGAGCCG
This sequence comes from Acidimicrobiia bacterium, assembly GCA_041556535.1. Lineage (GTDB taxonomy): Bacteria > Actinomycetota > Acidimicrobiia > Spongiisociales > ZC4RG35 > JAWWBL01. The sequence continues at coordinate 731 of JBFFIL010000116.1, forward strand.
GACTAGGTGGAGGCTCAGACCCGGGGCGGCAGGTGTCTGAACACTCCTTCTGCCCTCGCCCTTCAACTCGGTCCACGGGGAACTCCGCCGCCCGGCCTACCCGTAGTAGGAGAGGATCTGCAGTTCGGTCGAGAGATCGACCTGGTGCGCCGCCACGTCCTCAGGCACTACCACTCGCACCGGGGCGAAATTCAGCATCGCCGAGATCCCGGCGTCGACCAGTTCGTCCGCCACGCTCTGGGCCGCGCCGGCCGGCACCGCCAGGATCGCCATGTCGAACCTGCCCGCGCGGCAATCGACCGAGGCCTTGGCCAGCGGCTTGATCGTGACGTCCCCTACCTTCTCACCGATCCTCGCTGGATCGATGTCGTAGATGGCCACGACATCGAATCCCCGCTTGCTGAGCCCGGTGTAGCGGGCGAGGGCTGTGCCGAGGTTGCCGGCGCCGACTATCGCAACCTGGCGACGGCTCTCGATGCCGAGCTCCCTCTTGATGCGGTCCCGCAGGGCGGGGACCGAGTACCCCACGCCCCGCGTTCCCTGGAAGCCCAGGTCGGAGAGGTCGCGTCTCACGTTGGCCGCATTGACCCCTGCCGCCTCGGCGAGGGCCTCGGAGGCCACGGTTTCGACCTGGCCGCCCAGGCTTTCGAGCAGTCGGAGGTACCTCGGCAGGCGTGCGACGGTTGCCCGAGACATCTCACTCATGTGAAATAGGTTACAAGCGCTTTCCGGGATCTTCGCCGGGGCACGTACGATCCACCCTCGTGAGCTCCCCCTCGGTTCTCGTTGTCGGCGGCGGACCCGCCGGTTCGGCAGCCGCTTATTGGCTGGCTCGTGCCGGGCATGAGGTCACTCTGGTGGAGAAGAAGGAGTATCCACGCGACAAGACCTGCGGCGATGGGCTGACTCCGAGGGCCATCCTTCAACTCGAGGACATCGGATTCGACTTCGACATTCCCGAATTCCACGAGATCACCGGGCTTCGCTCCTACGCCGGTGAAGATCTCATGATCGAGATGCCCTGGCCCGACCACAGTCGCTTCCCCAATTGGGGCGGTGTCATCAGACGACGTGACCTGGACCAACAGGTGGCGCGACTCGCGGAGAAGGAAGGGGTCGCGATCCTCGAGAAGACGACGGCGACCCCGGTGATCGACGGCGGAGTTCTCACTGGCGTGGAGCTGGCCAACGGGGAAGGCTCCGAGCTGGTGCATCCCCGGGTGACGATCATCGCCGACGGCTCCATGAACCGGTTCGGGCGGGAACTCGGAACCGAACGGCGCCGCGACTACCCGATGGGCCTTGCGGCTCGCGGATATTGGTCCTCACCGCGGTCGACTGACCGGTTCCTCGAGAGCCAGCTCGACATGCGGGACCCGACCGGGGCGACCATGCCCGGATATGGCTGGGTCTTTCCTTTGGGTGATGGCACGGTGAATGTAGGGGTTGGCCTCCTGTCGACGTTCAAGCGCTGGAAGCACGTGAACACGACGCACATGCTCAACGACTACGTGGCCCAGGCGCCGGATTACTGGGAGCTCGACGAGGAGTCGCGGCTGGGCAAGCCGCAGGGAGGCAAGCTCACGATGTCGTTCTCCAAAGGCCCTCTGGTCGGCTCGAACTGGATAACCATCGGGGACGCGGCGGGGGCGATCAATCCTTGGAACGGGGAAGGCATCTCCTACGCCTACGAGACGGGCCGGATCGCGGCCGAATACGTGGGGGAGGCCGTCGGCACCGGTGACGGCGGGGTGCTTCGCCGCTATCCGGAGAGGCTCGATGCGGAGTACGGGCTCTACTACAAGATGGCGAGGATCTTCGTGAAGGTGATAGGGCGCCCGGCCGTGATGAGGACCCTGGCGCACACCGGACTGAGAAACCGGCCGCTGATGGAGTGGACATTGAAGGTGATGGCGAACCTCCTCGACGAAGACGAGAAGGAGATCGGAGAGAGGGCATACGACGCCCTCGCCGCGATCGTGAGACGTCTGCCGACCGCCTGACGGATACCATCCAGACATGGAAGCTGTCTCGCTACTCGCCTTCGACGTCAATGAGACGCTCCTCTCCCTCGCGCCGATCAAGGGGAAGCTCGAGGACGTCTTCGGCGAGAACCCCCCTGTCGGCGAGTGGTTCGCGCGAATGCTCCATGGGTCCCTCGTCGCCAACGAGATCGACGCGTACCGCGGTTTTGGAGTCATCGGGTCGGAAGCTCTTCTCACCGTCGCGTCGAAGCGTGGAGTGGAGCTGTCGGCGTCCGAGGCTGCCGGGATCGTCGCGGCCATGACCAGCCTGCCGGCACATCCCGACGTGTACAACGCCATGGAGAGGCTCTTCGACTCCGGCATACCCATCGTGACACTCACCAACGGGAGCACAGCCACGGCGAACGCACAGGTGGAGAGCGCCGGCCTGCACCCGTTCGTGAGGAGAGTGATCTCTGTCGAAGAAGTCGGGAAGTTCAAGCCTTCGCCCGTGCCTTATCGGTATGCGGCCCACCTGATGGGCGTCGATATCGCGGAGATGATGCTCGTGGCGGCGCACGACTGGGATTGCGCCGGGGCCCTCAACGCAGGTGCGCGGACCGCGTTCGTCGAGCGGCCGGGTGTGGTGTGGAGCCTCCCCACAGACCCGCCCGACCTGGTTGTCGGGGATATCGCGGGTCTGGCCGACGCGATTCTCGGCTGACCCGCCGCCTTCTCCGGGGCTCGAACCGGCGTGCAGGTGAGTTTGCGAATTAGTTCACAAACGTGGCGCGTTCTAAGCTCGATTTCGTGACTCTCGCCGATTATCTCCCCATCGGCCTGATGCTTCTCCTCGCAGGAGGATTCGTCGCGGTTTCACTGGTCGTGTCGAGAATCGTCAGTCCCCACCGCCCGACACCGGAGAAGCTGGACCCGTACGAGTGCGGAATCGTCCCCCTTGTCGAGCCGAGTCAGCGCTTTCCGGTCAAGTTCTACCTCGTCGCCATGCTGTTCGTGATCTTCGACGTGGAGATCATTTTTCTCTTCGCCTGGGGCTCGATTTGGACGGACCTGGGTTGGTTCGGAATCGGCGCGATCCTGGTGTTCACCCTCTTCGTCGCCGAGACACTGGCCTACGTGTGGAAGCGGGGCGCCATCGACTGGAACGTCAGGAGGCGCGCTCGCTACGTCCACGATCAGGTGAGAGAAGCGGCGTGACCAACCCTCCAGGAAATCTCCTCACCACTCGGGTCGAGAGGGCGGCGAACTGGGCACGAACGCGTTCGATGTTTCCGGCGACTTTCGGCCTCGCCTGCTGTGCGATCGAGGTCATGGCCACCGGCGCAGCCCACTACGACCTGGCTCGGTTCGGCATGGAGGTGTTTCGGGCATCGCCCCGCCAAGCCGACCTGATGATCGTCTCGGGGCGGGTGAGCCAGAAGATGGCTCCCGTCCTGCGCCAGGTCTATGACCAGATGCCCGACCCGAAGTGGGTGATTTCGATGGGTGCATGCGCGTCCACGGGCGGTATGTTCAACAACTACGCACTGGTCCAGGGAGTCGACCAGATAGTCCCGGTCGACATCTACATACCCGGGTGCCCGCCCGGACCGCAGAGTCTGATGCATGGGATTCTGACCCTGCACGACAAGATCATGTCGGGGGAGATCAAAAGGTGACGCCGATGCTCGATGCCCTGGCATCGGCCTTCGAGAGCGTCACATGGGAGGAGTCGCACGGTCATGACCTGGCCCGGGTGCCGGCGGCTTCCTGGTTCGACTTCGCCGAGTCCGCACGCGACGCCGGTTTCGAGCTGCTCGTGGACGTCACGGCAGTCGATTGGATGCGGAAGCGGCCCGAGCGCTTCGAGGTCGTGGCGAATCTCGTTGCCCTTGAGCCTCCGACGAGGCTTCGGATGTCGACCACGGTCGATCGGGAGAGCCCGACCATCGCATCGCTCACCCCACTCTGGCCGGGAGCGTCGTTCGCCGAACGTGAGGTTTTCGACATGTTCGGCATCGAGTTCGACGGCCACCCCGACTTGACTCGGATTCTCATGCCCGACGACTGGGAAGGGCATCCGCTCCGCAAGGACTTCGGCGTCGGCTCCGTTCCCGTTCAGTTCAAAGAGTCCAACAAGGCCCGGTGACATGACCGACGAGAGAGCCACCGAGACGGTCGACTTGTGGGTGGCCGGCACCGAGGAGCGCCAGTTCCAGCCGACCCGGGAGGGAGGCCAGGAGATCGGCCAGGACGAGACCGAAGGCCGACTCGATACTCAGTACGGAAGAGTCGTCGACGACGACTACCTGTTCGACGACGAAGTGGCCGACGACGAGCGCACAGTCATGAACATGGGCCCACAACACCCGTCCACCCACGGAGTGTTGCGCCTACAGGTCGAGTTGGAGGGTGAGATCATTCGCCGCACGAAGCCGATCATCGGCTATCTCCACA
>JBFFIL010000117.1:0-5148 GCA_041556535.1 Acidimicrobiia bacterium
GACACCATTGCTCGCACCGTCGATTGGTTCCGCTCCGAAGGGCTGGTCGAGGACCGGGGGTAGCATCGCCGGCCCCCGATGCCCGCTGCACTAGCTCCGCTTCTCTCGGCCTGGCGCGCCGCGCGCCTGCCGCACCTCGACTCCACCTGGGCGGTGTCCCCGGGCGTGCGCGCCTTTGCGCTCGCCGGCCTCTTCTCCAACATCGAGAAGACCCTCCTGGTGGTGGTCCCTGGAGAGGGCGACGCCGAAGAGCTGGTCGACGACCTCGCCTTGTTCACCGATCGGGCCGTGTTCGCTCCGGCATGGGAGACCCTCCCGTTCGAGCATGTATCACCGAACATCTCGACGATGGCCCGCCGTTCGGAGGCGAGGCACAGGCTCCATGGCGAAGAGCCAACGATCGTCGTGGCAAGCGTCAGAGGAGCGATCCAGCGAGTGAGCGACTCGGACGTGAGGCCGCTGATCCTCCACCCGGGTGACACGCGTGACCTGTCCGAGCTCGCCCTGAGTTTGGCATCGGGTGGATATCACCGGACAGACCGCGTGGAGTCGAGAGGCGAGTTTGCCGTCCGCGGGGGAATCCTCGACGTCTTCCCTGCGCAGGGGGACAATCCGGCCCGCGTCGACTTCTGGGGCGACCAGGTCGACGAGATCCGAGTGTTCTCCGTGGCGACTCAGCGCTCGGAGGGAGAGTTGACGAGCCTGGTCGCCTACCCGGCTCGCGAGGTACGGCCGAACCGGGCCACACGATCAGCCGCCGAGGCACTTGTGCGCTCCGAGCCGTGGGCGGCGTCGACTTGGGACAGGATCGCCGAGGGCCAGATGTTCGCCGGCATCGAGTCCTGGCTTCCATGGTTGGCGGATGAGCGCTGTCTCGTCGACGAGATGGGTGAGAACGGGGCGGTGGTAGTGATCGACCCGGTAAGGGCACTCGATCGGACCCGGGAGCTGGTGAAAGAGGAGTCCGAATTGGCGGCGGCGCTGGCTCCGACGTGGGGTGAGAGCGCACCCGATGCCGGTGACCATCCGGCCCTGTTCCTCGACCTTCAGCCTCGACTCGCAGCCATGAGCTATCTGGGGATGCCGGCCTCACCCACGGGTCCTGCCGACCTGACGGTCAAGGCATCGGGGTTCGACGCGGTTGCGGGCGATCCGGGATCGGTTGCCAAAGGCCTCTCCCGGCTGATCTCGAGAGGGATGGCTTGCGTGGTCGCCATGGACGGCGAGACGGCGGCCGATCGAGTCGTGGGGGCACTTGGCGAGGAGGGACTGGCCCTCGAGCGTCTCGACACCCTCGATGTCAATCGTTCGGCGGTGGTGGCTGTGGGGATCCACAAGGGTTTCGTCTCCCCCGAGCTGGGGGTAGCGGTCCTCGGTGAGAGGGAGGTCGCTGGTCGGCGCCGAGCCCACCGAAAGGCGGGCCGTGCCCCGACGGCCGGGGGGCCTCAGTACCGGGACCTCGCCGAAGGCGACTACGTGGTCCATTACCGCCACGGCATAGGTCGATTCGAGGGTCTCGTATCGCGCACGATGATCGGGGTGGAGCGGGACTACCTGGTGGTCGCCTACGCCGGCCAGGACCGCCTGTATGTCCCGGTCGACCAGCTCGCCGCAGTCAAGAAGTACACCGGGGGAGAGGCGCCGAGGATCTCCAGGATGGGCGGCAAGGACTGGTCCGAGCAGAAGGCGAGAGTGCGCAAGGCGGTCGCCACGGTCGCGGCACGCGTCGTGGAGCTCCATCGACAGCGGGCTGCCGCCAGGGGGCAGGCGCACGGACCCGACACACCCTGGCAGCGGGAGCTCGAAGGAGCATTTCTGTTCGAAGAGACCCTCGATCAGCTGAAGGCGATCGAGGAGGTGAAAGAGGACATGGAATCCGAGCGACCGATGGACCGGCTCATCTTCGGCGATGTCGGATTCGGGAAGACCGAGGTGGCGATACGCGCGGCGTTCAAGACGGTTCAGCAAGGCGGCCAGGTTGCGGTGCTGTGCCCGACGACGCTCCTTGCCCAGCAACACCACCAGACTTTCAGCGATCGTCTGGCTCCCTACCCGGTGCAAGTCGAGGTGCTGTCCCGGTTCTTGACCGGGGCCCAACAGAAGCGAGTGGTGGAGGGTCTGGCGAGCGGTGGGGTGGACGTCGTGATCGGAACCCATCGCCTTCTCTCCGAGGACGTCAGATTCAAGAACCTCGGTCTGCTCGTCGTCGATGAGGAGCAGAGATTCGGAGTGTCCGCCAAGGACGCCCTGCGGTCACTGAAGGTGGGAGTCGATGCCATGACTCTGACGGCGACACCCATCCCGAGAACTCTCGAGATGGCGTTGACCGGGATCCGAGACGTCTCCCAGATCCGAACACCCCCAGAGGATCGACACCCCATCCTCACCTACGTCGGCCCCTACGACGATCAGGCAGTCTCGGCAGCCATCCGGCGTGAGCTGCTCCGGGAGGGCCAGGTCTTCTACGTGCACAACCGGGTCCAGTCGATAGACCGCGCGGTGGCGCGGTTGCGCGAGCTGGTTCCCGACGCCCGCTACGTGGTCGCGCACGGGCAGATGTCCGAAGGGCGTCTCGAGCAGGTCATGATCGACTTCTGGAACGGTGAGTACGACGTCCTGGTGGCGACGACGATCATCGAATCGGGACTCGACCTGCCCAAGGTCAACACTCTGATCGTCGAACGCGCCGACCTCCTGGGCCTGGCGCAGCTGTACCAGTTGCGTGGCAGGGTTGGACGCTCGGACCAGCGCGCCTACGCCTATCTCTTTCACCCTGTGGACCAGTCGCTCACCGAGGATGCTCACCGGAGACTCGAGGCGATCGGGGAGGCGACCGATCTGGGGTCGGGGTTCCAGCTCGCCCTGAGGGATCTCGAGATACGGGGGGCAGGCTCGATCCTCGGCGAAGTCCAATCGGGCCACATTGCCGCGGTGGGTTTCGATCTCTACTCGGAGCTCGTTGCCGAGGCCGTCTCGGAGATGCAGGGCCACCCGCGCGTCGAGGAGAAGGCAGCCGAAGTCCGCATCGACCTCCCGATCGACGCGCACCTCCCCGAGAGCTACGTGTCCGATCAGGAGCTGCGGATCGAGGCCTACCGTCTGCTCGCTTCCGCCACGACGGACGAGGATGTGTCCGACGTGGCCGCCGAGTGGGAGGACCGCTACGGCTCGCTTCCACCGGAGGCCCATGCCTTGGTCGGCCTGGCGAAGCTCCGGGTTGCGGCGATGCGGGCGGGCCTCGAGGAGATTGTCCAGGTCAGGAATGAGGTTCGCCTGGGACCGGTCGACTTCAAGCCATCCCAGGAGGTGCGGTTGAGCCGTCTCGACCGCGGTGCAGTCCTGAAGGCATCCGAGGGGTTGGTCTTCGTGACGCCTCCGGATCCTCTGGCCGAGGGGCTGATCTCGTTCATCGCCCAGATGTGGCCCGACCAAGCCTTCGACTAAGGCCGGGTGCGACCTACCATCACGGCTTCCCCAATCGTCCAGGAACCCGACATTGAAGAAACTCTCATCCATCCTCGTGACAGGTGCAGTGGTCCTGTCCGCCTGCTCGGGACCTTCGGTGGCGGCGACCGTCAACGGCGTAGAACTCTCCGTGGCCGACATCGAGGCGTTGATCTACATCGAGGACGGGACGATCTCAAAACCCGAGTTCGCGGAGCAGCTGACTGCCGAAATCGTCCGCATGATCATGGTGGAGGCTGCCGCGGCGGACTACGGCGTCGAATTCACAGAGGCCGAGATAGATGCCGAGGTGGATCGGATCTACAGCCAGAACGCCGCTGCGGACCAGAGCCTCGAGGAGTTCGTCGCCGCTTCGGGGGCGACCGTCGGCTTCCTTCGCAACTCCGCCCACCAGAATATGGTCCGCCAGGGGGTCCTCGCCGAGATCGCCTCCCTCTACCCGCGGCCCGACCAAGGCGAGATCGACCGTTTCATGCTCCTGGCCCAGCTCAACCTGACAGTCGTGTGCGCCTCGCACATTCTCCTCGAGACACCGGAGGACGCCCAGGAGGCGCTCGAAGCAGTCCAGGGCGGCCTTTCCTTCGCTGACGTTGCGATGGACATGTCGATAGGCCCGAGCGCACCGAATGGCGGCGACATCGGGTGCGACAACCCATCCAACCTGGTCCCGCCGTTTGCCAACGCCACCATCGTCGCCCCGATCGGCGAGGTATACGACACGATCGTTGCGACCGAGTTCGGCTATCACGTGATACTCGTGAACGACCGGATCGACCCGGCGCCCGGAGCGATGCCCACCGAGGATCAGCTCGCCGAGGCCATGAACCAGAACGCGGCGGCGGCGGAGATGGATCCCTGGCTCCTGGAAGCGATAGTGGCCGCGGACGTCACCGTCGACGATCAGTTCGGCACCTGGTCCACGGAGCCCGTCCCGAGGGTGATCCCGCCCGCGGGATGATCACGATCACGGGCCTGGGCCCCGGCGACCTCGACCGGGTGCCGGAGCCGGTGCTGGCGGTGCTTCTCGACCCGAGCCGCAACCTGATAGTCCGGACGCGCGACCACCCGGCTGCCGAGAGCTTGGCCCGAGAGCGAAGCGTCGTTTTCTGCGACGATCTCTACGAGGCGTCGGGGTCCTTCGACGAGGTGTACGAGGGGATAGCCGGACGGGTGATCGAAGCCGCGCAAGCAGGGCCCGTGGTGTACGCAGTTCCCGGGAGCCCGATGATCGGCGAATACTCGGTCCGCAGGATCGTCGAGAGTGGCGAGCCGTTCGAAGTGATCCCTGCGGAGTCGTTCGTCGACGCAATCCTGTCGTTGATGGGCTACGACCCGTTCGATCGGGGCCTTCAGATCCTGAATGGCCATGACCCGGGAGACCCCCTCGTCGTAGACAAGCCGACGATCGTCGGCCAGGTGGACAGCCCCGAGATCCTGGCGGACGTCGGAGCCCGTCTCGGGAAGGCGCTCGGAGATGAAGCGGTCATCACCGTGATCGTGGATGCCGGAGGTCCCGGCCAGAGAGTCATCCGCTCGAGGCCGGAAGGCGTCGATCTGAGTCTCGCCGGGCCCCGGACGGCGTTGTTCGTCGACGCGGAGCCCGGGGGCCTGATCGGCGCAGTCCATCTGATGCGCCGTCTCCGGGATGCGTGCCCCTGGGACAGGGAGCAGACGCATGCGAGC
>JBFFIL010000118.1:0-5133 GCA_041556535.1 Acidimicrobiia bacterium
ACTGGCCGAAGTGGTCCTGAGTGCCTCGAAATCTGCCGCCAGGCCCGGTGCCCGCACCTGAAACACCTCCTCCGGTCGGTCGAGTCCCTTGAGGTGATGCGTCCCCATGCTGAGAAGTTCGATGTTCTCCGGCGGGGCGTCGACAACGAGACGGTAGGTAGCCTCGGACAGGAGCACCTGGCCGCCGTGCCCGGCGTCGGTCAGCCGCGCGGTTCGATTGAGCGTTGGCCCGAAGTAGTCGCCGTCGCGGAGTTGGGCCGTGCCTGTGTGGAGGCCCATTCGCACCCTGATCGGCTCCTCGGTGACCCACTCCGTTTCGGCCAGCGAGCGTTGCGCGGACATTGCCGCCACGAGCGCTTCGACGGGATCAGGGAACGCGGCGCCGAACCCATCGCCCCCCGTGTGGAACACAGTGCCGTTGTGGGCCTCTATCGATGCCCGCACGATTCCATCGTGGCTGGACAAGGCCTCTCGCATCAGGGCGGGGTCCCGCTCCCACAGCTGAGTGGAGCGTTCGATGTCGGTGAACAGGAAGGTGACTGCACCCGAAGGCATCTCCTGGTTCATCTCGGGCACACCGTGAAAGTTAGCTGAGTCGGCTGGCGAGAAAGTCCAGGGTACGGCCCCAGGCGGCCTCGAAGGCCTCCGGGTCGTAGTTGTCCCCATCCGGCTCGCAGAAGCCGTGCATCGTCCCCGGATACCGGATGACTTCCACCCTGAGCGACTCGAGCCCGATCGTCGCCTCCATGAAGACGGCCTCGTCCTCACTGATGAACTCGTCCGTCTCGGCGAGATGGATCAGATAGGACGCCTGTGCTCCGGCGAAATCGATCTGCTGGCTCCCGTAGAACGAGACCGCGGCGGTGACGATGTCGGCGAGCCTGACGGAGGCCCACAGACCGAGCGAGCCCCCCATTCCGAAGCCGACGATCGCGATGGGCCCTTGGGTCGACTTCTCATGAAGTAGTGCAGCAGAGGAGATCACCAGCGATGCCAGCCGATCCGGGCTGGCGGCACCGAGGTGGTCGAGAGCCGCCTGTTCGGACTCTGGCAACTCACCGAAGTTCACATCGGGTGCCAGCACCGTATAACCCTGCTCGGCCAGGCCGTCCGCGAGGCTCTTCACCGACTTGGTGAGGCCCCATAGCGAGTGGAGCAGGAGAACGCCCGGGCCGGGGCCGGCGTCGGCTTGGACGAAGTAGGCGAGATCACGGACCACCCGACCAACTTAGGCCCGCCCCTAGGCTTGCGTACCTATGACTTCGGCGGTCGCCCCTCTTCGCTATCCACACTTTCGCGCGCTCTGGGCTGCATCCGTCTTCTCTGCGTCGGGAACCTTCATCCAGTCGGTTGCGGCGTCGTGGCTCATGTTCGAATTGACTGGGTCGAACACGTGGGTGGGATTGATGGTCGCTTCGGCGACCCTGCCTCTGCTCTTTCTCTCCCTCGCAGCCGGGGCTCTCGCCGACATGTTCGATCGCACCAAGCTCATGCTCATCGCACAGGCGATCATGGGCGGCTCGGCGGCCGCCATGGCGACATTCACCTACCTCGACCTCATAACGCCGCCATTGCTTCTCGGCCTCGGGCTTGTGCTCGGGACTGGCCTGGCGCTCAACATCCCCGCCTGGCAGGCTCTGATACCCGACCTCGTCCCCAGGGGCCTGGTCGCGTCGGCGGTCGCCCTCCAATCCGTCGCCTTCAACGCGGCGAGGGCGGTCGGTCCTGCGATAGGCGGGTTCATAATCCTCGCCTACGGGCCGGAGGCGGGCTTCGGCATCAACTCCCTCTCCTACCTGGCCGTGATCATCGTTCTATTCGTCATCGGACCCCAACTGGCCGAACGGGAGAAGGAGAAGGCCTCGTTCAGGACCGCGATCGTCGACGGCCTCCGCTTCGCGCGCACAACCCGCGTGTTCCGGAATCTGCTCCAACTCGTGGCGCTGTTCGCCATCAGCTCAGCTGTCGTGTCGGCCACCCTGCCGGTCCACACCGCTGGCCTAGGCGGAACGGAGGCGACCTTCGGTCTCCTGTTGGGTGCAATGGGCGCCGGGGCGCTCGTCGGGGCGTTCATCCGCCCGGCCCTGGAGAGACGCCTGGTCAACGGGTCGGTTCCCTGGACCATCACCTTGTCCGGGGTGGGGGGCCTGACCCTGGCGTTCGCTCCCAACCTCTACACCGCGGGCCTCGGGATGTTCCTGTTCGGGCTCGCATGGCTTCTGACGCTTTCCACGCTGAGAGCCACTGCCCAGCTGCTTGCGCCGAGTTCCATTCGAGGCCGCGCCATGTCGCTGTACACCCTTGCATTTGCCGGGATCCTCCCGCTCGGGTCCATCGCGGCAGGTCTCATCGCCGACCGGGTCGGCACGACCGGATCACTGGCGATCTTCTCGTCGGGTGCACTGCTCATCGGGCTGATAAGCCCGAGGTTCAGGGTGCCGGGGATCGACTCGATCGAGGACCCCGAGCCTTCAAATGTCCCCGACGAGTCGGTAGCCGCCACAGATCAAGACTGAGCCAGCTCCCTCTCCCTGCCGAATCGCTTCCAGTCCGAGCGCTTCGTCGACCACACGATGTCGGTGACGACCATGGCAACGCCGGTCACAATCAGTAACCACACGGACCAGGCGGGCATCTCTGCCGCGATCGCAGCACCCAGGAGGGCGAATGGGACGAGTTTCGTCGTTACCGCCCCGGCCGCGTGCATCCATGCCCTCCTTGCCGGCGGGGTTCGCAGATAGGTCGCGTAATCGATCTTGACGCCGGGCTGTGGCTGACGGATCGAGCCAACGAACCAGTGAGTGAACCGGATCCCGACAAAGGCTCCCACAACGAGATGTCCCAGGCCATGAGTGGTCCCCAAGAGGGCGCCGAACCCGGCAAAGAACAAGACGACGGCCCACGGCCCTTCCACGTAGTAGGCCGCGGCGACAAGACCCATCCCTGCCGCTGTTACCGCCAGCGCAATGAGCGTGCCGGCCATGAGGGGGACCTTGATCAGGGGCCATGGCTCGAACGCGCGGCGGTCGATCGACGCGATCCGGTCGGCGTACTTCTCGACAAGGGCTGGATCCTTCTTCACCCCCGCCACGGCAGGCCAGAACCCGGTCCCTGTCAATGGCTCCCCGGAGTCCACTGCCAGCTCCGCGCGGTCGAGGGTCTCGGCGATGACTGCTGGCTCCACGGCCTGAACTATAGGTACGGTCGGGCCGGTGCAACCCAAACACCGGTCGCGGGGTTCTCTCTCATGATGGAGGAACTGACAGCCGAGCTAGCCCGCAATCTGGATGGGGCATTCCCTGCGGTCGTCGACCACATGGGACGCCGGCTCTATTGGGGCCTTCGGCGGATGTCGGGAGATCATCAGGAGGCCGAGGACCTGACTCAAGAAGCCCTCATTCGGGCCTACAACGCGCTCCAGTCGTACGAGACCAGCCGTATACGAGCCCTGAAGCTCGAACCATGGCTGTGGACCATCGCATTGAATCTCGGGCGCAACCATCTCCGCGACCGGTCACGACGGCCGACTTTCGTGCCCGAGGTGGACGAAGGGGTCGAGGACCCCGATGTCCCGGATGGGGAAGCTTGGGACGAGCGGCTAGGCGCGCTCAACGAGCATCAACGCGCCGCCGTGGTCATGCGTCATGTGGTGGGCATGAGCGTGGGGGAGATCTCGGAGGCGGTCGGGAGGCCCGAGGGAACAGTCAAGGCCGACATCCACAGGGGGCTCGCAAAGCTACGACAGGTGATGGAGGTAGAGACGACATGACCATTGAATCGAAGATCGCCGAGTTGATCGGAGAGCTACCGGACGGAATCCCCAAAGGCGTGGCGCTCGGCACCGGAACCGCCGACGGATTCGACCTGTACGACTCGCCGCTCGGAGACGTCGTGGTCACCTTCAACCCGGGCGGTGTCTCGTCCGTGGACCTGGCGACCGCAGGCTTCGAAACGCGTTTCGTCGAGCGATTCGGCAGGGCACTCTTCCGGGCCGAAGCCCCGACCGCGTGGAGGCGACACATCCCCCCGGCCATCGAAGCGGGCCAGCCCGGAAAGGTCCCGGTGGACCTGCGGTCGGTCACCTCCTTTCAAGCGGATGTCTTGAGGCAGACAGCCACCATCCCCAAGGGTGAGGTCCGGCCCTATTCGTGGCTAGCCGAGCAGGTGGAGAGGCCCAGGGCGGTCCGGGCAGCAGGATCGGCCGTCGCCCGCAACCCGGTGCCTCTGATCATCCCCTGCCATCGGGTGGTGCGCGCCGACGGCCAAGTCGGGAACTACTCGTTGGGGGACCCTCACAACAAGACCATCCTGCTGGAGCATGAGGGCGTCGACCTGGGTCGACTCCAGCACTGACCGTCCGCTCGCCGCCAGGCGAACGGTGCCGCGCGTGCGCGTGCGCCTAGGTTCGTAGTCGACACTGCTGGAGGTGAACATGGACTACAGGCATCTGGCGTTGGTCGTCCCAGATCTTCGGGAAGCCGAGCGTTTCTACCGGGAGACGTTCGACATGACGGTTCTCGGACGCGAAACCTGGGGCGAGGACGGCGAGACCTACGCATTGCGGCCCGACAAGGGTTGGGACGACGCGGAAGAAGCCGGCGTCGTCATCGGGTTCGTGGCTTTGCAGCGCGATGAGGTGACTCTCGCCCTAATGGCAGGTGATGCCGCTCCAGGCCAGGTCCTGGCAATCGGATTGGTCATGGATTCCGGCGAGATCGCACACGTCCGGAGCCGGCTCGCCGTGATGCTCATCGCCGATCGGGCCGACTATCTCGAGTTCTTCGACCCCTTCGGTGTCAGGTGGCAGCTCAGCACGGATCGTGACTTCAAGCACGCCGGCCAGATCGCCGACCGCTGGATCGAGCTCTGACTAGGAAGTTCGCCGGTGGGTCCACACCCGAAACCCGGATCCCGGGACCCACCCCCCGGAGGCAGTCTCAGACCCGAGGGAGTGGCGCGCCTACGACCGGCGTCATGTTCGGGGCCCATCGGACGCCGGCTGACGCAGGAGCCGGCTGACTGCGATCGGGCCGAGAAGCGTGGTGAGGATCACCATCAGGACGACGATCGCAACCTCGGCGTCACCGACCACAGCGCTCAGAGTCGTGGCCCCAAGACCGGCATAGATGAGCC
>JBFFIL010000119.1:0-5121 GCA_041556535.1 Acidimicrobiia bacterium
ATAGCCCTTGGCCTGCTTATAGTCATCCAGGGGGTGCTCGAAAATCTCATCGTCCATTTCCAGCACGACCGAACCGAACATCTGCACCAGGCGGCGGTAGGCATCGTAGACAAAGCGCTCATCGCCTGTCAGGCTGGCCATGCCCTTCGCGGTCTCATCGTTCAGGCCGATGTTCAGGACCGTGTCCATCATCCCGGGCATGGAGAACTTGGCGCCCGAGCGAACCGACAGCAGGATCGGAACAGGGCCGGCTCCAAACGTTCGCGCGGTCGCCTGTTCGAGGCGGCCGACGGCCTCTTCGACCTCCTCACGGAGGCCGTCCGGGGCCGACCCGTGCTGCATGTAATACCTGCACACATCCGTCGTGATGGTGAAGCCCGGCGGAACGGGCAGGCCGAGTTGGGTCATCTCCGCCAAGCCGGCGCCCTTGCCGCCCAAGAGGTCCCTGTTTGATCCGTCTCCAGCCGAGAAGTCGTATAGGTGGGCCATCGGGCCTGCCCAAGGTACCAACTGCGTGGGGCCAGCCAAAGTGAGGTGCCCCGAGGACAGGTCGCGGGCCCGTCGCACGGAGAGAAGCTATGGTCGCTGTTCCCCCCACGAAGGCGAACTGTGACCGATACCCCGAACGAGTCGGGCCCCGAGTCAGATCCGACACCACCGGCCGAGCAGGCCGTGCAGCAGGCTTCGGCTTCCGAGCCGCCAAAGTCGGGCCGGAGCTGGACAGCCATCGTGGTTGGCGTGATCGGCGCTGCGGCGATAGCAGGGCTCGCTGTCTTCCTGTCGATGACCCTGTCGGACAAGAGCGACGTCGAGGCCGATTTGGCCCAGGCGGAACAGGCCGCCGAAGAGTCAGAGGACCAGTTGGAGCTGGTGCGCTCACAACTGGACGCTGCCAACTCCCAGGCTGCCGACGCGCGCGATCGTGCCGACCGAGCCGAGACGCGTGCGAGCGAGCTCGAGCCGCGGGCTGCCGACGCGGACCGGATGGAGGCTCTGCTCATCGAGTTCTTCCAAGCGGCCAGCGTCTTCGCGGCCGGCGCAAGTGAGTCTGAGGCCCAATGCGTGATGGAATCGATGGTGGCTCAGGTGGGGACCATCGGGATGCTCGAAGGAGTGGTGGCGGTCATCACGAACCCGTTCCTCGGAGACCCTCTGGCCGACGAGTTGGAGATAGCGCAGGATGAGTGCGGAGTCGCGCCGCCACCAGGCCTGGAGCCGGGGGAGACCTATGGGGACAACCCGACTCTGGACGTACTCTGGGATGCCTGTTCGGATGGGGACGGGGCCGCGTGTGACACGCTCTATCAGATCTCTGAGATCGGGAGCGAGTATGAGCGGTTCGGAGGGACCTGCGGCGATCGCTACGCAACTGTCTTCGACGCCCCCCTCTACTGCGCGGAAGACGAATAGATCGGGTCCTCAGCTGCTGGTGACGTAGGCCAGCCCTTCGTCGCCGGCCGCCCACGTGGTGAGGCGGTTGCCGTCGATCTCGACCCTGAATCCCCCCTCCAAGGCGCTTATCACCCGGCTGTCCTGGTCCGACAGCTCGGCGGTGCAGTCTCCTTCGGCCCCGAAGCTGGTGAGCTGAACCTGTCCGCCGGCGATCACGTACTCACCTGAGATCAATCGGCACCCGGTGCCGGCGGTGAATGTGCCATCGTCGCTGAACAGAAGTGTCGCCTCTTCTCCCGTCACGGATGTGACCGCGTCTCCGGTGATGAGCCCGTCCAGGATCCACACCGTCCCCACCAGCTCGGCGGTCGCGACCGGCGGAAGGAGGGCGAAGGTCATCTCGACATCGGGTCCAGTGACGGTGAGAGTCCCGTCACCTGACGTGATTCGGTCGGCTTCCACGATCCCGGCCAGGAACATCCCTTCGACCTCCATGACCACGAGCGGCATGCAAGCCATCTCCGTGCTGGCGAGGCTGCCGACCTCGAAACTTCCAGCCGGGCCGAGCGCGAAAGCTCCACCGTAGGAGTTGCAGGCGGCGACGCCTCCAATCGAGTCACCTTCGAGCGTCATCGTGACGGGGTGGCTCTCCTGGATGGGAATCTGCTTTCCGTCGATGACGCCCGACGAGAGCTGCCACGTGCCCTGGACATCGGATGGAGCCGCCGGAGCGCCACAAGAGGCAAGAGCGAGCGCGAGGGCTGCAGTGAGCGCGGTCGTTCTCATCTTCACTTCGACGTCGGCTGATACCCCCGCGGTTTCACAATGTTGCGGCCGCGCCCGCAGCGAGCACAAGACCGGTCCAGAGGTGAAGGCGTGCCGTCAGTCTCAAGGCTCGGATCAGAGCGGGGCCTTCGGCTTTGGCGTAGACGATCTTGACCGGTGTAAACGCGGCCGGAACCAGCAGCGCGGCGAGCAGTGTCCCGGTTGGAGTGACACCGGTCGCGCCCAGAACACCGATCGTCAAGAAAGACCCGTACACGAGAGCGGCAAACAGCCTCTGTGTCGCTCGCTGCCCGATGATGACCGCAAGCGTCCGCTTTCCGGCTGCCTCATCCGTTGAGATGTCCCGGTAGTTGTTCACCACGAGGATCGCCGTCACGAGCATGCCGACGGGTATGGCGAGCAGCCACGCCGACTGCGGTGTGCTCATGTCGTGGATGAAGCGGCTCCCCACGGTGGCCACGACGCCGAAGAAGACGAACACGAACAGCTCGCCCAGCCCGCTGTAGCCGTACGGGGCGGGTCCCCCCACATAGCCGAGCATCGCCAGCACCGAGACCGCCCCGATCAGGAGAATCACCGGTCCGGCGATCGCCGTCAGGGCAATACCCGCTGCACCCGCGACTGCCACCGCCGACCAGACTGCGATCCACATTCGGCGGGCGGTGATCTCACCAAGAGCCACCATCCGCGGTGGCCCGAGCCTCTTTTCGTCCGCCCCTCGCCTGGCGTCCGAGGCGTCGTTGGCGAAGTTGGCAGCTATCTGAATCGCGATTGCTCCCAAAAGGGCGAGGCTGAACGCATCTCCCCGGAACACGCCGTCTCCGACCGCAAGCCCGGCTCCGACCGCCACCGGAACGATGGCTGCCGGGAGCGTGTGGAGCCTGGCTGCCGTCGTCCAGGCCTGGAAACGCGTCACCGGGTCAGAAGTGCCAGGGGAAGCGCCGGTAGTCGGGGTCCCGCTTCTCCAAGAAGGCGTCGCGCCCCTCTCCGGCCTCTTCCGTCATGTAGCCGAGGCGGGTGGCCTCTCCTGCGAAGATCTGCTGGCCCACCATGCCGTCGTCGATCATGTTGAAGGCGAGCTTCAGCATCCGCTGGGCCATAGGGCTCTTCGAAGTCACCTCGGCAGCCCACTCGAGCGCGACCTTCTCCAACTGGGCGTGAGGGACGACCGCGTTCACCATTCCCATGTCGTAGGCCTCTTGAGCCGAGTACTCCCGGCCCAGGAAGAAGATCTCCCTCGCCCTCTTCTGTCCGATCTGGCGGGCCAGATAGGCGGAGCCGTATCCCGCGTCGTAAGAGGCGACATCGGCGTCCGTCTGCTTGAAGATGGCGTTTTCTTCGGACGCCACCGTGAGGTCGCAGACGACGTGGAGGCTGTGCCCGCCTCCGACGGCCCAACCAGGTACTACGGCGATCACCACTTTGGGCATGAAGCGGATCAGTCTCTGCACCTCGAGAATGTGGAGGCGCCCGGCCCGCCCGGTGTCCACCGAGGCAGGGTCCTCCCCCTCGGCGTACTTGTAGCCGTCTTTTCCCCTCATTCGTTGGTCCCCGCCCGAGCAGAAAGCCCAAACTCCATCCTTGGGCGATGGCCCGTTGCCGGTCAGCAGGACGCAACCCACGTCGGTCGATTGGCGGGCGTGGTCCAGGGCCGTGTAGAGCTCATCGACGGTGTGTGGGCGGAACGCGTTCCTCACTTCGGGGCGATCGAAGGCGACTCGCACCGCGCCGGTTGACCTCGCCCGGTGATAGGTGATGTCGGTGAAGTCGAACCCGGAAACCACCTCCCAGGCCGAGGCTTCAAAGATCTCGGAGACCACGAAACGAGAGGATAAGGGCCAGAATCGGTCTGTGAGCACTTGGTTCGACCGGTTCGACGCGAACAGCACCTATCTGGTCGGCCTGGATCGCGTTTGGAGTTACGGCGAGACGGCCGCCGAGATAGAGGCCCGGAGCAGCACAGGGGTCGTCTCAGTTGCACCGGCGCTCGACCCCGAGTCCGTGTTCGACATTCTGGCCGGGCTGTTCGGTGGCGGAGCAATGGTGGGCGAGGGCGTCTCCGGCGACCCCCGGGGCGCCGCCCTGGTGGTTGCCACTTCAGGGACCACAGGAACGCCCAGAGGTGTTCGGCTCTCCATGGCCAACCTGGAAGCGGCGGCAAGGTCCTCAGCAGCGCATCTCGGGAATGGGGCAGGCGATCGGTGGCTGCTCGCCATGCCCCTGACCCATGTGGCCGGGCTCTCGATACTGGTCCGCCAGGCATGGACCGGGGGGTCGGTCCTTCTGCTGCCCCGGTTCTCCGAAGACGCCGTCTGGTCCGCCATCGGCGCCGGTGTGACGATGGTGTCGGTCGTGCCCACGATGCTCCACCGCCTGTTGGACTCGGGCGCGGCACCCGCCCACAAGCTGAGAACCGTCCTCGTCGGCGGAGGTCCGATCCCAGCCGGGCTCCTCGAGCGTGCTCACGATGCGGGTCTCCCGGTCAGGCCCACGTATGGCATGACGGAGACCTTCGGCCAGGTGGCGACTCTGCGGCCGGGGGCGCCGCTGGCCTACAGGGCCCACCCGCTGCCCGACGTCGCGGTGAGGATCGAGCCCGACGGGCGGCTCGCGGTTCGCGGCCCTCAGGTGTCTGCAGGGTATCTCGGTGAGCCCGATCGTCCCGACGACTGGTACGTGACCGGCGACCTGGCGGAGCTCGACGATGAGGGTGCGGTGATCATCAGAGGGAGAGCCGACACGATGATCATCACGGGTGGGGAGAACGTCCCACCTGAGAGGGTCGAGGTGGAGCTGGCCGAGCATCCGGGTGTCCTGGAGGCGGTCGTTGTGGGCCTCCCAGACCCCGAGTGGGGGCAAAAGGTTGGTTGTCTCTACTCCGGCCAGCCAACCGAGGGCGAGCTCGCGGGATGGCTGCGAAGCCGGGTTCCGAGCCACATGGTC
>JBFFIL010000120.1:0-5098 GCA_041556535.1 Acidimicrobiia bacterium
AAGTGGGTCGGGGGAGCAGATGCATGGGGACGCGGTACCGTAACCGGCGGTGCCCGAGTTGCCCGAGGTTGAGATCACACGCCGTCACCTG
The DNA here is from genome assembly GCA_041556535.1 of Acidimicrobiia bacterium. GTDB lineage: Bacteria > Actinomycetota > Acidimicrobiia > Spongiisociales > ZC4RG35 > JAWWBL01. The sequence goes on from JBFFIL010000120.1 coordinate 92, forward strand.
GAAGCCGCTATGACGGGCAGGCGGCTGACGTCGGTTCAGGTGAATCACCCGAGAACGGCGCGTTTCAACGCCAGCATTTCCGAAGTGGAGCAACGCTTGGAGGGCAGGACGGTCGTGTCGGTCGGGCGTCGCGGGAAGTTCTTGGTCATCGAGTTGGACGACGGCCACACAGTCGTGGGACATCTCGGCATGTCCGGGAGGTTCGCCGTTGCCCCACCTCTCTCAGGGGTCGCGAAGCACACTCACCTCACCGCCATGCTCGATGAAGGGTCTGAGCTGCGGTTCATCGATCCGCGGACGTTCGGCTTCATCTCGGTGCTCGACGAGGACGAGCTCGGTGAGTCGGGCCTGGCACGATTGGGGCCCGACGCGTGGGCCGAGCCTCCCACGCCGGACGAGATGGCCCGTGACTTGCAGGGCCGAACGGCTTCTATCAAAGCCCTCCTCCTCGAGCAGGGGATAGTGGCCGGACTAGGGAACATCTATGCCGACGAGGCCCTCCACGTCGCCGGGATCCACCCTCTTCGACCGGGAGGCGACATCGGACTGGAGGAGGTCGCCAGACTCCTGGAGGCCATCGGGTCCGTCCTGGACGTCGCGATCTCCAAGGGCGGCACGACGCTGGGCGATCTGGCATATCTGCTTCCCGACGGGCAAGCAGGGGAGAACCTTTCGAGCCTCAGGGTCTACGGGAGAGAGGGAGAGCCGTGCCCGGCATGCGGCACGGCGGTGGAGAGGACGATCGTGAGGGCCAGGTCGACCCATTACTGCCCGAGCTGCCAGACGTGATGACCCCCAAGGCGGTGAAGCTCCGCGTCATCGGTGAGGTTCAGGGCGTCTATTACCGCCAGACCTGTCGCTCGGTGGCGCGTTCTCTCGGATTGGTCGGTTCGGTGCGGAACATGGCGGACGGGAGTGTCGAGATCAGGGCTCAGGGAGACTCAGACGCCATCGACCGGCTCCTGGACTGGGCCTGGGTCGGACCAGCGGGCTCTTCGGTCAGGGGAGTGGAGTCGGAGTCGATGCCGTTCGACAACACGCTGGCCGACTTCCTCATCCAACCGGGTCCTGGACACTGACGTCAAAAGGCCTGGATAGGCGAGGGTTTTGTCTAGCCTGACTCACAAATCACAGCCGTGTCATTCGCCAGGTAGCGCTTTGTATCTCAAGTCTTTGAAACTCGTCGGCTTCAAGAGCTTCGCCGATCGCGCTCGACTCGAATTCCGCCCCGGCGTCACCGTGGTGGTCGGCCCCAACGGGTCGGGCAAGTCGAACCTGGTCGACGCGCTCTCCTGGGTGTTGGGAACACAGTCGACCAAGGCTCTGAGAACCGGGAAGATGGAGGACGTCATCTTCGCCGGCACCGCAACCCGGCCTCCGTTGGGACGAGCCGAGGCAACCCTCGTCATCGACAACACCGAGCGCCGAATAGACCTCGACCTAGACGAGGTGGCGATTGCACGCCGTCTCTACCGCGACGGGTCGAGTGACTACGAGCTGAACGGTGTCGGCTGCCGGCTCGTGGACATCCAGGATCTGCTCTCCGACTCCGGTGTGGGACGGCATCAGCACGTGATCATCAGCCAGGGCGAGATCGGGAAAGTGCTCAACGCCTCACCCGAAGAGCACCGAGCGGTCATCGAGGAGGCTGCCGGCATCCTGAAGCACCGGAGGCGGAAGGAGCGCGCCGAGCGGCGGCTGGAGCGGACTGCCGAGGACGTGATCCGGCTGCAGGACCTTCTCTCCGAGTTGAACCGCCGGATACGCCCTCTGCGGCGCCAGGCGCGGGCTGCCGAGCGCTATGAGGGCGTCAAAGCGGAGGCGAGGGCCCTGGTCTTGTATCTCGGTGGTCAGGCGCTCTCGCGATACGACAGGGATTTGACCGTCGCCACCTCCGAACGCGCACATCTCGCCGAAGGGGCGGAGGTGGACCAGAAGGCAATGGAAGGGCTCGGGCCGCGCATCGAGGAGCTGACCGAAACAGCCCGCGAGATCGCATCCAGTCTCGATGGAGACACCTCGGCTGCGGCCCTTCTAGAGACGACTATGGAGCGGATCCGCCGCTTCGGCTCGGTGGCCCAGGAGCGGAGCAGAGCGGCCAGCGGCCGCCGTGAAGCGGTAGCGGAGCGTATGTCGGACTTGGACGAGGAGCGGGTCGCGATCGAGGCCGAGTTGGGCTCGATGACGGGAGACCTGGACCGCGCGACCTCGGCCGTCGAGATCGCCGAAATGCGATTCCGCCGCCTCGAGGACGAAGAGAGAGCTGTTGCCACGCAGACCTCGCTCTCCCCGGAGGGAGCGATAGCGGCTGTACGCGGCGAGTTGAGCTCACTCCAGTCGGCCCTCATCCGTGACGAACGGGAGCGGGCAGCGGTCGTGAGGAGATCTGACCTGCTGGCGTCCCAATTGCGTGATGGGACGGCCGAAATCGACCGAATCAACTCCGAGATACAGGACGACGACGTAGGGGCCTCCAAATTCCAGGAGGCATACGACCGCGCGTGTGCCGCTCGGGTAGACGAACAGCACGGTTGGGAGGAGGCGGAGTCCCGTCTCGGAGAGGCCAAGCTGGCACATGCTTCGGCGGAAGCCCGATTGGAGGCCATCCGGGCCGCGTTGGATGAGAGATTCGACACCGAGGCCCGAGCGATCACAGAGGCGTCGCCGGGAGTCGTCGGCACGCTCATAGCGGAGTTGGACGTGCCCAATGGCCTCGAGTCGGCGGTCGAGTCTTCGTTGGGGCGGTGGGCCGACGCTGTCGCATTCGATGGCATCGAGACGTTGCAGGGAGCAGTTGAGCGGGTCAAGTCGTCGGGCGGTGGGTCCGTGCCCGTCGTGTCGGCGATGTCGGAAGGCGTTGCGCCGGCCAAGGACGTCGCGGAGAGGTCAGGCGTTCAGGCGCTGGTCGACTCCCTCGGGCCAAAAGCTCACCACGGCCTCGCCACGAGGCTTCTCGGTGATGTGCTCCTGGTCGAAGGCTGGAAGACAGGTTGGGATCTCGTCGCCAAGCACCCGTCTCTACGGGCTGTGACGCCCGAGGGCGATCTGGTCACCGTGACTGGCGTGTACATCGCAAACCCGGATGGGGCAGGGCCCGCGATGCTGGAGTCCGCCGAAGTCGCTCTCGAGCAGGCCGTCACCGAGCTAGCCCGAGCAGGGTCCATTCACACGGCTGCGCGCCGCGACTTCGAGAAAAGCCGGAGTATCGAGCGAGAAGCCCTCGAGCGGCTCGAGGCCGTCGAAGCCGCTCTCGCCGGGAGATCGGAGGCGCTCGGTCGTATCCAGGAGAAGGTGGAGGCACTGAGCACCGAGGCGGATCGGCTTGCGGAACGGAAGAACGCCCTTGCCCACGCCATGGACGGGACCAACGTGCAGGTCAAGGCGCTCAAGACCCGGCTCCACGCTCTCGAAGGGGAAGAGGCGGTCCGTCTGAGGGCTTGGGAGGATCTGGACGCTCGCAGGCTGCAGCTCGCCGCGGAGCGAGAAGTGGCCCGTTCCGGGTGGCAGGAGGCGGAGGGAGCCCTTCGACAGACAGGGGAGAGAAGCAGGCTCTTGACGGAGAGGCTCGAGCGGATCGACACCGAGATGCGGAGTCTCGGCTCACCGGCATCCGAGCCTGACCGAGAGGTGTTGGAGAAAGTGGGAGACCTTTCGCGCAGGGCCGCCGCCATCCTGGAGAGGCGAGTCGCCGAACTGCGCGAGCGCCAGGCCGGCCTGCGCGAAGACAACGCCGGGGTGCTGAGGGAGCTCGAGGAGGCGCGCCGGGCCCACGAGTCTCATCGTCAATCGTTGAGCAAGGCCCGGGAGCGAATAGGGCAGTTGGACGTCCAGCTCGCCGAGACCAGGCTCCATCGGGAAGCTGTGGTCGAGTCGATTCGACGAGACGCTGATGCCGGAGTCGACGAGGCGATGGCCGCGGCCCGGCCGGAGTTCGCAGAAGGAGCCGACCTCGAGGATCTACTGGAGACCAGGCTGGCTCAACTCCGTCGCATGGGGCCGATCAACCCCCTCGCCGCGGAGGAGTACACCGAGTTGGAGGAGAGGCACGACTTCCTCTCCGAGCAGATTGTCGACGTGGAGGGCTCCCGTGCCGAGTTGCGCAAGGTCGTCTCCGCTCTGGAGGAGGAGATCGCCCAGCGATTCTCCGACGCATTCGAAGAGGTTGCCCAGGCGTACGACCGCTACTTCGAAGTCCTGTTCCCGGGTGGGCGGGGTCGGATTCGCCTGGAGGACCCGGAGGCTGCGCAGTCCGGGGTTCTCATAGACGCCCAACCTCTCGGCAAGAAGGTGAACCAGATGACGCTTCTCTCCGGCGGAGAGCGGAGTCTCGCGGCGCTCGCCTTCCTATTCGCCGTGTTCGAGGCGAGGCCGAGCCCGTTCTACGTGCTCGATGAGGTCGAAGCTGCCCTCGACGACACCAACCTGAGAAGGTTCATTCGCATCGTCGACGAGTTCCGGAAGCGTGCACAACTGATCATCGTCACCCATCAGCAGCAGACGATGGAGGCCGCCGACGTCTTGTACGGGGTGACCATGGAGCCTGGAGGCTCCTCGCAGGCCATCCGAAAAGACATGACGGGTGTCGTCTCCGAGCGGGTCGCTTAGGTTCAAGCCGATGGACAACCCTGCCCTCCTGATCCTGGTCGCGCTTGGCGTTGTCGCCGGGGTCGCTCTCGCGCTTCTGCTGTCTCGGCGAAGAGGCACCGGGCATGTCGAAGGCGTCTCAGGCACCGGTCTGACGTCACAACTCGGGACTTCATTGTCCTCGCTGGGGCAGGCAGTGCGGCGGGCCCTGGGCTCAGGGCTCGGAGAAGAGGCGTGGTCCGAACTCGGGGAGTCGCTGCTCCTCGCCGATCTCGGCGCTGAGACTTCGACCCGCGTCCTCGACGCGGTGCGCAGCGCCAATCCCGAAACGGCGGAACGTGCGATCTCGCTGGTTGCGGAGGCGTTGCGGTCCGAGATGCATCAGGGGTCGCGGGCGATGAATCTCGAAGGATCACCGTCGGT
>JBFFIL010000121.1:0-5087 GCA_041556535.1 Acidimicrobiia bacterium
ACGCGTGCCAGGCCTCGACCGCACCCGCGATAGTGCCCGATCCCCTGGGCACCTCGTTGCCCCCGATGGCAACTCTCTCGTTCATGAGCGTCGTCACCGACACCCGCCATCCGGCTCCGACGGCGTCGATCCTGTTCGAGTCCGGGACTCTGGCGTCATCGAAGAACACCTCATTGAATTCAGCCTCCCCGGTGATCTGGTAGAGGGGCCTGACGTCGACTCCGGGAGCCTCCATGTCGACGATGAAATAGGTGAGGCCCTGATGCTTCGGGACGTCGGGATCGGTCCGGGCCACCAGCATGCCCCACTTCGACACGTGGGCCAGCGTGGTCCACACTTTCTGCCCGTTGACGACCCACTCGTCACCGTCGAGCTCGGCCCTGGTCGCAAGCCCGGCAACGTCTGAGCCCGACCCCGGCTCGGAGAACATCTGGCACCAGATCTCCTCCCCGGTGAACATGGGGCGCAGCCACCGCTGCTTCTGTTCATCGGTGGCGTGGGCGATGAGAACGCCTGCCCCCATGGCGATGCCGAGAAGATTGAACAACCGGTTCTCGGTCGAGGCGCCCGCGTCGATCATCCTCTGGTTGACGTGAGCCTGGTACCAACGATCGACACCGAGCCCGCCGTAGCCCTCGGGGTGCCAAACCCATGCGAGGCCAAGGTCGTACTGCGCGCCCCAGAGCTCCCGCACCTCTGTAGTGGCCGGCGGGTTCTCCTCGAGCAGCTGGTCGACCAGTGCGTCGACCCGGGCCAGATCAGTGTCTGTCATGAGCTCCTCCTGGCATGGCCGGTGACGGTACCAGCGGGATCAGACCGTGAAACTTCCACCCCAATCGATGTCGACCAGCTCGATTCCGTCACCTGCGAGGACGCCCTTGACCATGTTTCGGATCCAGGAGCGAGCCGTCTCGGTGAGGTAGAAGTCATGGATCGGGACAACTTGCGCGGGCCCGAGGCGGCGAGCGAACTCGACGGCTCCGGTCGCCGAGTCCCACGGCACGATCAGGGGAAGGGCGAGGACTGGGGCGGAGGAGGTCGGCTGCCGGCTGTCCCCAGGGTGGGTGAACAAGCCGTCGATGGTGAACGCTCGGTTGGGCGGCTGGCCCCCGTTGGGGATCATCCCGTGGACGACGTCCTCCACCGTGAACCCGGGTGGGACCTCGGTCGTGACTTCGATCCCCCTGTCCGCCAGGCTGTTGAGCACGTCGCGGTTGGAGTGGACGACCAGGTCGGACTTGCGATCTCTGAGCCAGGAGATGAACTCGGGTGAGGCGTGGTCGCCGTGAACGTGGGTGACACAGACCCTCGTCACGTCGGGAAGGCCTTCCAGATCGAACTCCCCGCTCTGAAAGGTGTGGAACCCGGGGTCGAAGAGGGTCGCATCCTGGTCGGTCGTCACCAGGAGACACGAGTCCGTGAGACGTTGAATGGTTGCCATGAGCTGAACCTACCTGGTCAAGACCGCGAGTATTCGCGACAATGGGACTGCCGAAGGGAGATGCGCATGAGCGAGACCCTCGTAGGGGTCGTAGACCACTGGTTCGGCAACATCAAAGTGGCCGGGGTCGAGGTGACCAACGGCCGATTGAACGTCGGGGACACGATCAGGATTTCCGGGAACACATCTGACGTCGTGGCCACAGTCGAGTCGATGCAACTGGAGCACCAGTCCGTGCTCGAAGCCGCCCCGGGCGACCGTGTCGGCATCAAAGTGCCGGACAGGGTTCGAGTCGGCGACGACGTGTTCCTTGTGACCGGCGACTGACCCGGACGGTGATCGAGACAAGAGCAACGACCGACTCCCGGCTGTCGGAAGTCAGCCACGAGGTATCCCGGCATCGGCGGGTCGGATCGCTCGAAGAGGCCGCCGAACTGCGCGGCTTGCCTCCTTCTGCGCTGATCAAGACCATGGTGGTCCGGCGAGGCGATGACGACTACGTGTTCGTCCTCGTGCCCGGCGACCGGGTCATCGACTGGCCCAAGCTGCGCGCCCAGTTGGGTGCGCGCAGACTCTCGATGCCCGACGCCGAAGAGGCGCTGGGCGTCACCGGCTACGCCAGAGGGACGATCACGCCCTTCGGGGCCACGCACCCGTGGCCAGTCATCGCCGACGAGCGGCTCGTCGACGGCGATGTGTCTATTGGAGGCGGTGAGCCCGGCGTGTCAATCAAGACGAGTGGCGCCGCCCTCCTCTCCCTGCTCGAGGCCGCTGTGGCCGACGTTACGAAGGCCGACTCGTAGCAAACGGCTCGTGTACCCCGGTGAGGGCATCCCAGAGTGCTACCGACATCTCGGCGCATGCAGTGACTGCCTTGGCCCTGGCCTCGTCGGAGACGCCGTCGAGGTGGGTCACGATCGCTTCGGCCTCGTAGAGATCGTCTGCGTGGACCTCGAAGTACGTCTTCGCCTCTTCGGGCACGTCGTAGTGCTCGTTCAGGCCGCGGAGCTTGGTGGCCGCCGTCTCTGGCTGCTGTGCCTCGAAGGCGTACAGGGCACCCCACGCGGTGTCGGCGTCGGCAAACAGCCGATCGCAGGCATCCAGCAGGATGGTGACCTGGGCGATTTGCGGGTTTCCCACCTCGGCGCCGAGGGCGCCGGCGAACTGCTGCCACAACTCAGAGTGGTATCGCTCCTCCTCGGCGTGCTCCGGCCAGTTGCACGCCTCCCACCCCTCGGCGACCTTGTCTATGAAGGCGCCGTACTCGGCGGCGTAGCTGGCCAGCGCAGGAAGGGGAAGCGTTCCCTCGTTCCACGACTGATAGAAAGGGTGCTCGAGGATGCGGTGAGGTTCGATCGCCGCATCCAGCTCGCTTTTCATGTCCATGACCTCCTCCAGGGGAATGGCGAAAGCCGGAGAGTAGCCAGGGGCCCAACGATCGGTTCGGACATGATTCGCCGCCCCGATCGGCTCTCAGAGTGCCTCCAGGAATCGCTTGATCCGGGTGATCGCCTCCTCCAACTCCCCCATGCTCGCTGCACAGGAGAGACGGATGAACCCCTCACCGTTGTCGCCGAAGCTCGCGCCGGAGACCACTGCCAGGTCGGCCTCGTCCAGGAGCCGATCCTGCATCTCGTCGGAGCCGAGGCCGGTCCCGGATACGTTCGGGAATACGTAGAAGGCGCCGCGCGGAGGCTGGCATCGGACACCGGGCAGGCCGTCCAGGGCCTCGGCGATGTAGGAGGTTCGCTTCTCGTACGCGTTGACCATGTCGGCAACGGCGTCTTGGGGACCGCGTAGAGCCTCTATCGCGGCGATCTGCGCCGCCGCGTTGGCACAGGAATTCGCATTGATTTGGAGGGTTTCCGCCCCTTCGATCAGCGAATCGGGCCATAACCCCCACCCGAGACGCCACCCGGGCATGGCCCAGTTCTTCGACCATCCGCTGAGGAGAATCAGCCGATCGAGGATTTGGGGGTATTCGAGGAGGCTGACGAACTCGCTCCCCCCGAAAACGATCCGGGAGTAGATCTCGTCGGACATGACATACACATCCGGGTGCTCCTCCAGGCCGGCGACGAGGGCATCAAGCTCGCTCCTGCCGATCACACCACCGGTGGGGTTGGCGGGGCTGTTCAGGATCAGGAGCCGGGTTCGATCGCTGATCCGGCTCAGGACCCGGTCGGGATCGATGCTGAACCCATCGGTCTCCTCCAGCCGGATCGGGACTGGAGTAGCGCCCGAAAAACCCACCATCGAGGCATATATGGGAAAGCCCGGGTCCGGGTACATGATCTCCACCCCCGGCTCACCGAGCATGAGCATCGCGAAGAACATCGTCGGTTTCCCGCCCGGGACGACGAGCACGTTGTCCGGGTCGATGGTCGCGCCGTGACGCCGGGCCACATCCCAAGCGACCGCCTCCCGGAGCTCCCCAATCCCTTTGGCCGGTGTGTATCCGTGCCAGCCATCGGCGAGGGCTTGCCGGCCCGCTTCGACGATGTTGTCCGGTGTGCGGAAGTCGGGCGCTCCGATCCCGAGGTTGATGACCGGTCGGCCTTCAGCCTTGAGGGCTTCCGCCCTACCCAGGATCACAAGCGCCGACTCCGATCGGATACTGGACATTCGCTGGGCCATCGTCATCCGCGCGAGGGTATCGCCGGCGGACGTGACGAACGGCCTAGGCGGAGTAGACCTCCCAAAGGCGCATCTCCTCGCGGATATCGGTCATGTCCTCATCGGTGGGCAGCCACGGGTAGTCCCTTATGGGCTCCGACGGCCGGTAGGACCCGAACGGCCGCGTGCATCCGGGCTCACCCTCGGGTCCTGGACATCCGTTGGTCATGAAGGGGATTCCGGTGCTCACAGCGGCCTCGACGCGATCCTCGTCGATACCGTCGAGCCCGACGATCCTCGTCAGGCTGCCAATCGAGTCGAACTCGAAACGGTCCCGGGCGAATCCCTCATCCTCGATCAGATACCTGGCCAGTTGGATACGGCGCCAACGGTGCAGAGGAGCCTTTTCCTTGTCTGCGAGCCTCGAGTCCGGCTCCGGGTTGAAGCAGAAGAGGTAGGAGAAGACCTGGCGCTCCGCCAACGCCGAGAACAGGTCGATCATGTCCTCGTCCGTCTCGCCGAGGCCGACCAGTGTGTGACAGTTCACCTTCCACGGCCCGAAGAGGTCGCGGGAGTCACTGACCACCTCCCAGTACTTCTCCCAACTGAGGCCTCCACCGGAGGGCACATCGGTCCGGTGTCGTCTGAATAGGTCCTCGGTGACAGCGTCGAGGCCGATGCCGATCATGTCGACCCCCGCATCCTTGAACGTCTCGAGGCGCCCCCGGTTGAGCGTCGGCGGAGCCACGAGGATCGACAGGGGCGTGGCGACCTTCGCCCTTATTCGCTGGGTGATGTCGACGGTGTCGGGAAAGGCGCGGCCATGGGTCACCATCGAGATGCACAGCCGGGTCAGCTTGTCCTCGTATTTGGCCATCCGGTCTACAAGCTCGTCGGTGTTGACAAGCGGCCACTCGACTCTGATGAATGACTTGTCCTCGTAGTCGCCCGGACGTGTGCGGGCCAGCCCGCAGTAGGAGCAGTCGGACCGACAGCCCGAGGCGTAGTTGAGAAGCAGGTTGATCCCTCC
>JBFFIL010000122.1:0-5078 GCA_041556535.1 Acidimicrobiia bacterium
CGTCGGCGAGTGGTGGGCGGCTAGGAGTCGAGCGTGTACAGGGTGACCGGCGAGTCGACGTTCTTGAGCGACCGCTCGCCGAGTGCGGAGACGCTACGCCTAATCCAATGATGGTGAGCAGCGACCAGCAGGGCTGGGACCAGGTCCACATCTCCAATGGACCCGAGACTGGTCAGGCAAGTGCGACGAGGTCAAGCAGCCCTTCATCGAAGAAGCGCATTTCACCGTCGGGCATCAGCACGGCCCGGTCAGGCATCAGTTGGGCGACGAAGTCCGTGTCGTGGCTAACCATGACAACCGTGCCCTCGTAGAGCGTCAGCGCATCGAGAAGAGCCTCCTTCGCCTGCGGGTCGAGGTTGTTGGTCGGCTCGTCCAAGAGGAGCACATTCGGCCGTGACGCCACCAACATCACGAGCGCCAGCTTGGTCTTCTCCCCTCCCGACAAAGTCCATGCGTCCTGGTCCACCTTGTCTGCAAGCAGGAAATGGCCCAGCAACGTCCGAATCCGGCCGTCGTCGAGGTGGGTCGACCTCCGCATGTGGTCGAAGACACTCTCCCCCGGCACGATCTGCTCGTGCTCCTGTGCGTAATAGCCAACCGAAGCCTGGTGTCCGAGAGAGACCTCACCGAGGTCTGGGGATTCCACGCCGGCCAGGATCCTGAGAAGCGTGGTTTTTCCCGCGCCGTTGAGCCCGATCAGCAGCATTCTCTCACCGCGCTCCACGGCAAACTCGACGTCGACGAACACGACGTTGTCACCGAACGCCTTGGCCAGCCCGCTCGCTGCGAGGGGGACCCGGCCCGATCTCTCCGGCTGGGGAAAAGCGACCTTCACCTTCTTGCCGCTCTTCTGCACCTCCACCAGCTCCCGCTTCATGCGGTCCACTCTCGACTCCATGGCCCTCGCTACCTTGGCCATCTTCTCCGTGGTGCCTTTGAAGCGCCGTATGTTCTCCTCGAGTCGGGATATGGCCTCGTCTTGGTGCCTCCGCTCGCGCTGACGTTGGGCACGGCGACGGTCGCGCTCCACCAGATAGTTGCTGTAGTTCCCTCGATAGGCCTCCAAGCCGGAGTTCTCCAGCGCAAGCACCGAAGTGATGGCCTCGTCGAGCAGCGGGAGATCGTGCGACACCACCATCATCCCTCCCGAATAGCTACTCAGGTACTCGATGAGCCAAGCCTTTGCGTCGAGGTCGAGATGGTTGGTCGGCTCGTCGAGCAACAGGACATCGGTCTCGGCGAAGAGAATGCGGGCCAACTCGACTCGCCTCCGCTGGCCGCCCGACATCGTTCTGACTGGCTGGCCCAACTCGTCGTTGCCGATTCCTATGGCAGCCGCGATTCGCTTTGCCTCAGCTTCGGCAATCACGCCACCCTTCGCCTGGAACTCGTCGTGCAAGTGTGAGAAACGTGCAATGCCTTTGTCTCGCGCTACTCCCTCGAGATCCTCCAAACGGGCACGCGACTCCTCGATCCGCCGTTGCAGCGATCCGATCTCACGGGCCATGAGAATCCGCTCGAGGGCCGACGCGTCCGGGTACTCCAGCTGAGGGAGGGCGGCCTCCTGGGAGAAGTATCCGATGGTGCCGGAGCGGAGAACCGTCCCGTCCGACGGCTGCAGCTCGCCCATCAGGGTGCGGATGAGCGTTGTCTTCCCCGCTCCGTTTCGACCCACCAAACCGATACGGTCGCCCGTTTGGACGGCGAAAGCGGCACCCTCCAGAAGTGTCCGGGTGCCTGCTTCGATGCGAAGGTCGCGTGCGATGAGCATTCCGACGAGCGAGGTTAAGGCCCTCCAGCCCGCTACAGGGGCGGATTACCCAGCACATCCATCCCGGAGACCCATCCCCGGCAAGTGGCACGCCTCGGCGGTTGAGTAGTCGAGGTGACGCTCGGGCCGTGACAGCGGCTCCCCGGACTAGGTAGGTTGCGACGGTGTCCAAGGCCACCGCGAGCCATAAGACGACCGTCGCCTCCTCACGAGCCGAAGTCTGGGCCGCCCTCGATCGGCCCGAGACCTGGAACGGCGTCGCCGGCGTTGAAAGGGTGCACCAGGAAGTGATCGATGATCAAGGCCGGCTCCGGGGATTCCGCTTCGACACCGTCGTCGGCGGCCGGGCGTTTGAGAGCGTTGCCTCTCCTCGCGACCGCTTCGACGAGCGCCTCATGTCATGGAACATCACAAACCTGCACATCGAGGGGATCATCCGCGTCGAGTTGGAAGACGAGGCCGACGGCACCGGCCTCACCGTTGAGATCGAGCTGGCGAGCACGAGCCTCATGTCCCGGATGCTCTTCGGAACGATCGCCGATGGGGTGAGGCGTGGACTTCCCCGCACGGTCGAAGCCCTTGCCTCGCAGATCACTGGAAACGGCTAGGCCAACTACAAACGGTCCTACCGGTCGCCGGCCGAGCCGGCGGACGCCGGAGCCGCGGCCACGACCCGGCCTCAGAGCTGCTCCACGAGCTCGACGGCACTCTTTATCGGATCTCGCTTCCTCAGGGTTGCCGCCACCTCGGCTGCGACCGTGGCATAACTCGGGTCGCGAATCACCTGGGCTACCGCGTCGGAAACCGTCACTGAAGTGACGCTGTCTCTGGCGATGGTGGCTGCCACGCCGAGCGCTGAGGCTCTGGCCGCTACTCCCGGTTGGTCGGCGTCCCAAGGGAGCAGCACCATCGGCACGCCATATGTCAGGCACTTGCTCACGATTCCGGCACTGGCCTGGTTGACCGAGATCGCGCTCTTCCGAAGGATCAGAGAGTGCGGGACGTGCCCAACAACCGAAGCCCATGAGCTGAGATCCTCGGGAAGACTTCCCTTCGGAGCGGTCAGAATCGCACGCACGGGATGATTCGCCAGTCCCCCGACAGCAGCCCGGAGCATCGTGAGCTCGTCGCCGGGCCGGGCTGTGCTGGCAGAGACCAACGCCCATGGATCGCCGGGTTCCGCGAGGAAACTGGGCGTTTCTGCCTGAGGCTCCCACAGCAGGTACCCGACATAGTGGTGGGCGGCTGGGAGCCGCCTGGGTGGAAGGTCGAAGACGGGGTCCACTGCATGGAGAACGAGGTCGGCCCGCTCTACCAGTGGCGCAAAGCAGTCTTCGGCGAGGCGGGGGACGAAAGGTCCGAACCAGTCGTCTTCCCACGTGGATCGCGAACCCTCACCGAAGAAGAAACTTGGATTCACGAAGCACCAGGGCACGTCCATCTGTGAGGCCAATCGATCTGCCAAGCCCATGCAAAACAACGAGCTCACGATCACGTCGGGAGCCATTCCCGAAGCCAGCCCGCCAACCGTCTCGATGGCCAGCGTCCCCCACTCGATCAGCGGGTTGGGGGGATGGTCGACCTCGGCCACCAGCTTGATCCACCGTGAGATGTAGCCGGCCTGCTCGACATCGTGTGTGATCGTCGGGATGCCGGTTCCTTCGACGAGACCACTCGTGTGCGGGTCACAGAGGAAGGTGACATCGTGTCCATGCTCAGCCAATCCAACCGCCAGCGCGATGACTGGCTGACGGTCACCGCCGCCCGCGGCCGACAACAGCACCAGAGCCTTCATCCGTCTACTCGCCGCTCACTTCGAAACACGGACCACGAACTTAGCCACGGCCGAGCACCCCCACTTCCCGGATGGACGGTAGGCGTAGACGATCGTGCCTGCGCTCGCCGCCAATGACGTATGGTCGCGGCGGAGGTTTTGATGTTGAGTCGCTTCTACGACTGGCTGTACCGAATCGTGAAGTGGTTCCGCGTGCCGATCCAGTGGGTGTTCGGGGCCCAAACCGAATTGGCCGAGCTGGTCGACTCGGGTCGCATCGAGCCGGGCCGGGCGATCGACCTCGGGTGTGGCGTGGGGCGAGAGGCCATTTTCCTGGCGCAAAGGGGATTCTCCACGACAGGAGTTGACATCTCGCCGACCGCTATCGGAATGGCGCGGGGGGCAGCGGCGGAAGCCGGAGTCGACGTGGAGTTCGTCGTCGATGACCTGACCGCTCTGACCCGCGTTTCGGGCACTTTCGACCTGATAGTGGATGTTGGAGCGTTCAACGACCTCAAGGCCGCGCAGCGAGATGCCTATATGACGCAGGTGCTGCCGCTGGGTGCGGAGGACTCGGCCTTCTTTCTCATGTGCTTCGCGCAGAAGGTGCCCGACCGAGAAGTGCGCCAGCGGTTCGGCGGCTCATACGACATCGACCTGGTCTCGTCCAGAGGCGAGACAGGAACGCGCCGCACTTTCAGCTTCTATCTCATGAGTCGCCACGAGAAACCGGCCCTCCAATAGAGCGCGAATACGAAGCCGGTTCCAGCATGCCAGACGCAGGCGGCGGGTGGCTCGCAGCCGCATCCCTCGCCGGCTTCGCCTACTGGGCCACCAAGAGGGCCCGCCCGCCCCAAGCCACTGCGGTCATCCCGTAGCTGGCTCAGCGGCGGGACGGAGGGTTCGTCAAGAGTGCGGTATTCAGGATTTGAATGGCGTCTCGGCTGTATCGATGGGCGGTCCAGCCGAGTTCGCGGGTGAGTTCTCTCCAGGTCCCGTATGTGGTGGTGATGAGGAACAGGTCGGTCGCTTGCTCGAGGGTCCACTCGGGGCGGAGGCGGCCTTCGTCGGAGAGCCGACTGATCACATCGTTTCGGATTGCTTCCCTGAGCCCGGTGACCCGCCGCCGGTAGTCCTCGCCGAACGCTTCGTCGAGGTATTGGACTTCTTCGAGCACCCATCCGACCCTGTCCAGTCGACTGTTGAGCTCGGTCAAAAACTCGACCATCTCCTCTATCGCCTGGACCCCGTCTGCGGCTTCGGTCACCTGTTGATATCTGCCTCCGAAGTCGAACGTGTCCTCCATGTGCGCCAGCAACGCCACCAGCAAAGCGTCGCGACCGCGAAAGTGCAGGTAGAGACCCTGGTGGGAGACACCGGCGGCCCGGCTGACATCGGCAAGCCTCATCGCTGGGCCCAACTCGGCCGCCAATTCGAGTGATACGTCGAGTATCCGCTTTCGGGTGGCCGGATCACCGTACGGCCCCTTACTTGACACGATATCAACCTTAGTCGTACAGTTCGAGTTGATAC
>JBFFIL010000123.1:0-5075 GCA_041556535.1 Acidimicrobiia bacterium
AGCGAGCTGCATAAAGACGCTCTCCCCCGCTTGTTGGTCGAGGGTGACGGTGGCCGCCCGGGCTGTTTCGGCCGCAGCTGACTCGGCCCAAACCCTCGTCTCCAGCCACGGCCCGAAGGACATGACAACGAGTGCCACCGGCAGCATGAGCACCCCAACAGCCATTGCGAACTCCACAGAGGCATGAGCTCGATCGTTCATCCGCGACGCTCGATGAACGCACGACCGGACAGCGTCACCGTGAAGTCGGAGGTCATCGGTGTCCAACTGTCAAACACAGCCGACCCCGTTGCCACCATGAAGCCGCCCGCGGCGGAGCACGACATCAAGACGGTATCGCCCATCCGACCTCCCAGGAGCTGGCCGATCACCTCAGACGCGGTGGCCTCGCACGCCGAGGTCGACCCTGCCAGCGAGCCGGCGCGGGCGCCTTGGTCCAACGCCGACTGCATGGCTCCACGCCCGTATTGGACGATGACCAGGTTGGCGAAAGCCATGAACAGAGCCATGGCGAGCGCCGAGGCCAGCAGGAACTGGACCGAGCTGATCCCCCGATCGGTCAGCCGCCGATCAGCTGCGCCCTTATCCACCCGACGATGTCAACTCCAAGAAGTTGGAGCGCACCCCATATGACAACCAGGGCCGCTATCGCGAGAGCTGCGTTTCCCATCAGCTCCGCGGTGTTCAACCCCCGCTCATCGTCGCGCAGGACCCTCGCCCAAGCGCCAAGTACCGCAAACACGTTCACCTCCTATTGCCAACTAGTGATCAGGTACGGCAAGGGAGCGGCTACGAACAAGATCAGGACCGGTGCCAGGATGGCGACGGTCGGCACCAACATGGCCGCACGCCGCTTCGTGGCGGTTCTCCTGATCGACTCGCGGCGCGTCTCCCTCACATCTTCCGACAGAGAGAGGAGAGCCTCTGCAAGATCAGCGCCTCGCTCCTCCGCAGACGCCAACAGGCGATAAGTCCTAGAACAGAATGGTTCAGGTGTCAGTTCGGCGATCCGACGAAAAGCGTCCGGACCGCGCCACCCAGATCTGTGGAGTCGCAGCGCTTCTGCCAACTCCGACACGACCTCTCCCGACGCTCGCTCCACTGTTGCCCGAACCGCCTGAACTACTCCTCCCCCAGCGCGAACTCGCATGGCGAGTAGCTGGTTGACCGTGTAGATCTCGATCCTCATCAACTCGCGACGCGCCTCGATCGACGTCTGTAGCCGGCCCCGGGTGCGCGTGGACCCGACAACTACTGCCAGCCCGGTGAGGGCAGCCCGAAGCGGAACAGACAAGCCAAGGACCTGACCAAGGGCTACCGCAAGGAGAACAGACACGGTTAGGGCTCTCAGCTGCTGAACCCGATAGGCGGCCATCATCTCTGCCTCTCCCATGCCGCGAAACCATCCAGCCTGTCGCAGCTTCGCAAGCGTCACGGACGAGCCTGCCCGATCCACCAGCCTCGCCACCCAGTTGGCCAGGTCGGTGATGATGGGACCGAATACCGATCGAATGGCCCCGCCATCGTCGCCTGGCCGTGTGAGGTCGGACAGTGTCGGTGCAACGTAGGGTGAGACCCTGACACTCAGACGCCTCGGTGAAGGCGCCACCTGCCCCAGCAACAGGCCGACCGCCGTGGAGGTCGCTATCGCCGCGAGGACCTGGACCGCTCCGCCGTCAGCGATCACGCCTTCCCCCCATACACCCGCGGCTCGGCTGGCCCGCGCCCCAGACGGGAGGCTATGAGGACTCCCAGCAAGCTCAACACACCCCCGGCAACAACCACTGCTACTCCGGCTGGTGTCCCATAGAACTCGCGGAAGGCTCCTGGCTGGGCAGTCATGGCGACAAGGACGAACCACGGCAGTATGAACACCACTCGGGAGTTGATCTTCTGTTCCAGAGCATCCGAACGCACCTGCTCGAGCGTCCAGAGATCGCGAGTCGTCGCATCTGCAAGGTCGGAGAGAATCTGCGGTACGACCGTGCCTCCCCGTTCGTGAGCGAGAATCAACACCTCGATCACACGATCCGATGTGGCATCCGCCAGATCGTCCTTCACCATCTCAAGGGCACGCGTTACTCCCAGACCGCGGGCGTAGACGCCAAACCCTTGAAGAGCTTCCCGCAGCGGCTCGGGTCCGAAGGAAGCGAGACTCTCGATTGCGGACGGGAGCGATGCTCCGGATCTCACCGAGGACAAGAGATCTCGCAGCCCATCCGGCCACGCCTCTTGAACAGAGTCGAGTCTCTTAGCCCGCTTCCGTGCGTAGTAGGCGCGCGGGAGAGAGGCGACAACCAGGGACGGGACCGCTGAGACCGTCGTGAGACCGGTGACGGCGAAGAGAACCAGATAGGTGAGGCCGGCCACGCCCAGCACCACTGCCCAGAACTGGGCCAGTGTCACGTCCAGCCCTTCGACCGTCGTCCTCTCACGCTCTGACGGGCGTGCGGCGCGCTCACGTCGAAGGGAAGCCCAAGCCAGCAACGCGATGGCGACGGCTGTCGAGGCGGCTGCGGCCACTGCTACCACTCGACCACTCCATCGCGGAGGATCCCCACCAGCGAGTAGGGATCAGGAATCACGCGCTCGAGTCGGTCCGCGAGCGGGGCGGGCGGAAGAGCTCCCGTCCACTCGAGCGGAGCGCCCAGGCGCTCGCGCAGAAACAGCGGCTCTGTCGAAAAACCGTCGTGCAGTGAAGGCACCACGGCTCGGACTTCCATCATCTGACGGACAACCGCCGAATTGGCCGGATCGGACCCTCGATCGAGATGGACCACAAGGTCGATAGCCCCCGCGAACACGTTCGTGACGACGCGTTCGGGAATGTTCTCGCCAGCCATGAGTGCCGCGTTGACCAAGGCATGCAGGGCATCCTTGGCCGAGTTGGCATGGATCGTGCAGGCGAGGCCGCAACCTGCATTCACGGCGCGAGTCAGTTCGAACGCCTCTTGGCCCCGTACCTCCCCTACGACGATCAGGTCGGGCCTCATCGCGAGCGTCACTTTGACCAGATCGCGGAGGGTTATCTCTCCCGATCCGTCGAGGGAAGGGGGCCTCGCCTCGTAATACGAGCCGTGGACCAGGGGGACGTGAAGCTCCCTCACCTCCTCCGCACAGCGAATGCAGTATTCGGATGGCGCGGCGGCCATCAGCGCTGACAAAAACGATGTCTTGCCGGCGCCAGGAGGGCCCGAGACCACGACGGATGCAGGAATCGCCATCGCTGCGGTCAGAAATCCTGCGGCGGGCGCGGTCAGAGATCCGAGCGTCACAAGCGAGTCGAGAGTCTGCCTTCTCAGAGCGTATCGACGGATGGTTGCCGAGAGGTGGTCCCCTACCGGTGGGATGACAGCAGTGAGTCGTGCTGTTCCGCCAAGAATCCTCGCCTGCGCAATGGGGTGAGACGCATCCAGGCGACGATCCGTGGATGCAATGAGCTGTTCGATTGCCTGTCGATTCTCCTTCGCCGTCGAGGGCAGATCGGAACCACGGAGCGGCCCGCCAGCCTCCAGGTAGGTGATCTTGTCGCCCTCGACGAAGACCTCCTCGACGTCGTCACGCTGGAGGAGCTGATGAAGTGGGCCCAGGCCTGAAACCGAGCGGAGGAGACGATCCACGGTCGATGTCGGATCCACGAGGGAGCGGCTCACACCGAGGTGAGCCCGAGTCTGATACTCCTCGACCGCGGTCTCGAGGAGCTGCCGAACCTCCTCGGGCTGACTGGCTGGATCCAGTCCGGTGCCCTCGATACGGGCGAGAGCCGTCCTGCGGATCTCCTCGTAGGCGTCAACGCTCATCTGCGACTCCCTCGGCAATGACCGCTGCAAGACGCCCCACGGCCTTGGAGAAAGGCCCACGGCGAGCGAGTCCCCCATCCCACGACAAGCGGGCAAGTTTCCTATCGAATGGCAGAGCCGCGCTGGGCAGATCCGGGAACGCCCTGGCCAGCTCCAACCGAACCTCAGACTCGTGGAAGGGGCTTCTCGGCGTCATATTCGCGACCACCAGGATTGGAGTCGTCCGAGGGGCCTCGAGGATCCCGTCGACGGTTCTGAGCAACCGCGCGATGCCGATCGGATCAGCGGCGCCGACGACGACGACGACATCGAGCGTCCGCATCGCGCCTGGTGTTTCGGTCCCCAGAGGACCGAGGTCGACCACGACTGCCTCTGCCGGAGGGAATAGCGAGTCGAGCAGCATCGACGCCTCGACATGGGAGAGAGGACTTCCGCGACCCCCATCCGCAACGCCTCCGATGACAGCGATGTCACCAAGCCACTGGATGGCGTCGTCGACACGACCTGAGGCGTGCATCACCCGGTCGATCGCTGTTCGAATGTTGGGATGTAGTGGAAGGCCGAGGCGCTGGGCAATGCTGGGCAGACGCGGGTCGAGGTCGACCAGACAGACGACGCCGAGTTGGTCCGACAGGCTGCTGGCCAGGCCGACGGACAACTCGGTGATGCCAACGCCGGCAGCGGCGCCGGTCACTCCAATCGACGTGCCACGTGCACGGCCCTCCAGGTTGGTCTTCTCCACCCGCACCCTGTGTGCCAGCGTCGCCGAGATCTTCTCCAGGAATTCGTGCGGGGCCGCCCCAGTATCGATCACGTCACTTATCCCGCACTCGAGCAGTCGTCTCTTGGCGTCCGGCCCGTCGCCTGGCGAGAAGACCCCAATGACGTCTGAGCCGCCTGACTTGATCTCCGTGACGAGACGCGGTGTCAGAAAGGAGCAGATGTCGTCAACAAGAAAAACGTCATAACGCTCTGCTAGTGCCTGATCTGCGCCCATCACGTGCGCGACAACCCGGCCTCCACCGTGGTCGAGCAGATAGCGATGGAGACGATCGGGCCAGTCACGCGCCGACGCTGCGAGAGCGATATCAGGACCCATCGGTTCCTGAGCCTCGGTCCACGGGCGGTGCCCCGGTCGAACGGATCACATCGATCGAGCCTGAGTCGATCGCCTTGGCAAGCCGGAGGGCCTGCTGGTCGTCGACGGCGAGCACCAGGTGATAGGAGGAGAAGGAGCCCAAACCACCGCCATCCGGTGAAGAAACGGTGAGAACC
>JBFFIL010000124.1:0-5067 GCA_041556535.1 Acidimicrobiia bacterium
CGAGGACGGTGTTGTGGCCGCCGAAGCCGAACGAGTTCGAGAGAGCAGGCCCGGGCTCCCAGGGCCGCAGCTCGGTGACGATGTCGGTGAGCGGTATCTCCGGGTCCTGGTTGCTGAGACCGACATTGGGCGGGAGCTCGCGGCGCCGCATCGCCTCGACGACGACCGCCGCCTCGATGGAGCCTGAAGCGCCCAGACCGTGCCCGGTCGTGCCCTTGATCGAGGACACGGCCGGCTGGTGGCCGTCGAAGATGCGCTCGATGACCATTCCCTCGGTGCTGTCGTTCAGATCGGTGCCGGTTCCATGGGCGTTGATGTAGGTGACGTCTCGAATATCGAGCCCGGCGTCTTCCATGGCCAGGCGCATGGCTCGCTCCGCACCATCCCCTTCGGGATGTGGCGCGGTGATGTGATACGCGTCGGCGGTCGAGGCAGCTCCCAGCACCTCTGCGAGAGCGGTCGCTCCTCTGGCCTCGGCCACGTCCTCCGCCTCGAGGACCAGCATCGCTGCCCCCTCTCCCATCACGAACCCGTCCCTGTTCTCGTCGAAAGGTCGGGCGTATCCCGATGGGGACAGGGCGCGGGCAGCGCGGAAGCCTTCCCGGGCCGGCCGTCTCGCGGCGGCTTCGCTCCCGCCGACGACCGCGATGTCGGCATAGCCCCACTGAACCTGCCTCAAGCCGTCGAGAACCGACTGCGATCCCGCGGCGCACGCGACGACGGGCGTTGAGACCTGTCCGCCGAAGCCGTAGGTGATCGAGATCGCTGCGGCAGCCGCGTTTGCCATCATCATGGGGATCTGAAATGGCGAGACCCTGGGGGTCTCCTCATCCGAGGCGTGCACCAGATCCTCGAGCGCCTCAAGGCCCCCGATCCCGGTGGCGACCGACACGGTGACGCGGCTCGGGTCGATGTCGGGCATGCCCGACTGTTTGAAAGCCTCTTGAGCCGCCACCAGGGCGAACTGGGTGAACTTGTCCAGCCGGCGGGACTCGCGGCGGGGTATCCATGGCTCGGGGTCCCAGTCCTCAATGAGCCGCGGGGCCGGCCCGGGCTGTTGCTGCAGTCCCTTCCACAAGTCGTCCATGCCGATCCCGGGTGCAGCAACTGCCCCGACACCGGTCACGACGACTCTTCGCTTCGTCATAGGGGTGATTCTGCCTGATTCATCACGTTGGGAAAACGCTCCGCTGCAGTTTCCGCATTCCGCCTATCCATCGGTCGTAGTCGCTCGCCTTGTTCTGGAAGTATCGCTCCACCTCGGGGTGGGGGAGTATCAGGAACTGCTCGTCGGCCAAACCCTCGACGACGGTGTCCGCCACCTCAGCCGGCTCGAGCAGCGGCGCAAGCGTGGCGAGGGACTCGAACGCCTCGGATGCGTCAACCAGGGGTGTGTTGACGAACTGGGGACATAGACAGCTGACCTTCACCCCCGCGTCTCCGTAGGTGACGGCCAGCCACTCGGCAAACGCTACCGCGGCATGCTTGGTGACCGAGTACTGGGCGGCCTTCAAGACGGTCAGGAGCCCGGCAGCGGATGCCGTCGAGAGGAAGTAGCCATCGCCGCGGGCGACCCAGCCGGGTATCAGATACCTGGCGGCATGCACGTGTGACATGAAGTTGACCTGCCACATGCGATCCCATTCCTCTACGGGGCTCTGTTCGTCTCCGCCTGCCCCAAAGCCGGCGTTGGCGCAGAAGAGATCGACGGGGCCGTAGACCTCCTCGGTCGACTCGACCAGCGCGCGGTTGGCGTCCTGGTCCGAGACGTCGGCCTCGAACGGCGTCGATCCGAGCTCGGAGGCGACCCGCGACACGGCATCGAAGTCAAGGTCGGCGAGGACCATTCCCCGCGGCGACTCGCGGGCGAAGCGGCGGGCCATCGCCTCGCCGATGCCGCTCCCCGCTCCGGTGATCACGATCACCTTGTCGGTCAGCTCCATGGGCTAGAGGCTTGCTTCGGCGAGAAGGGTGTTGCCCGCTTTGATGGTCGAGGTGAGCCCATTGGCGAGGGGGAGCAGGTGCTCTCCGTAGAAGCGGGCCGTGACGACCTTGTTCCGGATGAATTCCTCGTCGATGTCGGCAGGAGCGGCCTTGGCCGCCAACGCCGCTCGGGCCATCAGCCAGCCACCCAAGACCGTCCCGAGCTGGGCGAGATAGGGGGTCGCCCCGGCCAGCGCATCGGAGACGTCTCCGGCGGTCAGTCGCTCACCGAGCCAGGACGAGGTCTCGGCAAGCCCCTGAATCGCAGCGGCGAGCTCATCCCGGAAAGCCGACAGCTCCTCGTGCTCGCCCATCTCGGAGAGGGCACCGGTCATGAGGGTGATGAGCTCGGCGACAACGGCTCCGTCGCGCAGGGGCAGCTTTCGGATGACGAGGTCGATCGCCTGGATCCCGTTGGTGCCCTCATAGATCGGTCCGATCCGGGCGTCCCGGTAGTGCTGGGCCGCACCCGTTTCCTCGACATAGCCCATGCCCCCGTGGACCTGGAGACCGATCGAGGAGACCTCCACACCGACGTCCGTGCACCACGCCTTCACGACCGGGGTGAGGAGAGCCAGCAGCTCGTGGGCCTGGTTCCTACGCTCCTCGGTCTCGGCGTGGGCCGCGTAGTCGGCTTCTTGAGCGGTCACGTAGACCAGGGCTCTCATCGCCTCGGTGTATGCCTTCATCGTGAGGAGCATCCTCCTCACGTCGGGGTGCTGGACTATCGCGACGCTCCCAGCCTCCGAGGATCCCGCCGTCTTGCCCTGGACTCTCTCGTGGGCGAACGAACGGGCTTGTTGGTAGGCGCGCTCGGACACGGCGAGCCCTTCCATGCCGACGCCGATTCGCGCAGCGTTCATCATCGTGAACATGTTCCGCATGCCGGCGAGCTCATCCCCAACGAGGTATCCGACCGCCCCGTCGCCGGCGTCTCCGAACGAGACGACACAGGTGGGGGATGCGTGGATGCCCAGCTTGTGCTCAACCGACAGGATCTTGTAGTCGTTGCGTTCACCGGGCTCGCCGCGTTCGCCGGGGACGTGCTTGGGGACCAGGAACATCGAGATGCCGCGCGTCCCGGCCGGGGCGTCGGGAGTGCGTGCCAGGACGAAGTGAATGATGTTGTCGGTGAGGTCGTGCTCTCCCCAGGTGATGAAGATCTTGGTCCCGAACAGGCGGTAGCTGCCGTCTTCCTGAGGGATTGCCTTGGTCCGCAGGGCACCGACGTCCGAGCCTGCCTCGGGTTCGGTGAGCAACATGGTTCCCGTCCACTCTCCGCTTGCCAGTTGCTGCGCATAGGTGGCGATGAGCTCTTCGCTTCCATGGTGCTTGAGCGCCTCGACACCGCCGTGGGTGAGCATCGGGCACAGGGAGAAGGCGAGGTTCGACGTCTTGAACATCTCGTTCATGACGACGCCCACCGTGTAGGGGAGCCCGCCCCCACCCCACTCCTCCGGCATGAACGCGCTCGCCCAACCCGACTCGACGTACTTGGCATAGGCCTCTTTGAACCCGTCGGGGGTGGTCACCGACCCGTCTTCGTTGAGCGTCGAGCCCTGACGGTCGCCGACGGTGTTGAGAGGTGCGATGACTTCGGAGAAGAAACGGCCGGCCTCCTCGAGTATGGCGTCCACCGTTGATGGGTCGGCATGCTGGAAGCCGTTCAGCTTCGAGACCTGCTCGAGGTCTGCGACATGGTTGAGGGTGAATGACATGTCGGCGAGAGGGGCGACATACCCGGACATGGGCCGGATGGTACCCGCAGCGGGCCCATGGGCCAGTCCCGTGGGACGAGGTCCGGATGGCGACAGTGGCCGCCGAGTGGCTTCCCCAACCACGGCTATCTGCGACGCATGTGGCCAGGTGGTGGATGTGTCCCGCGGCCTGCCGACCCCACGAGCCGATGCTTGTGCAGCCCTTACTCGACATCGACGGCTCATCCGGGGAGAATCGGGCCGTGGTCAGGCGGCTGTTGGAGGAAGTGATCGAAGCCGAGTCCCCCCGTCTCTTGCAGATCCCGGGAGTCGTGGGCGTGGCCGAGGGCGAGCAGGGCGGTCGGCCCTGCATAGTCGTGTACTCCTCAGACGGCGGATCGGGCGCCATACCGGAGGAGGTTGGCGGTTACCCCGTGGCCGTGCGCCACTCGGGCGAGATCATCGCTCAGTGAGATCTTGACTAGGGCTGAATCGGCTGAATCGTCAGACCGTCGCTGAGAGTGCCGGATGCGCCACCCGGATTGGTGACGGTGACGTCCCAATACCTGACCCTGGGCGGCCCACCGTCCTTGGTGACGATGTCGAGGGTGATTGTGGTGCCGTCTCCGCTCACCACCACACCTTGCGCCAGTGGGGCCGGACCGCTACCACCGCTGAATGTGACCGTGGCCCCTACGACAAACCCGGTTCCACTGATCACGACTCCTTCATAGGTCGTCGTACCGGAGACCAGCTCGTTGGGGATAATTCCGTAGACCTCGACGCCCCCCGTCGGAATAGTCGTCGTCGTGGTGGTCGTCGGTGCCGTTGTCGTCGTGGTGGTCGTCGGCGCCGTGGTGGTGGTCGTCGGCGCCGTGGTGGTGGTCGTCGCACCTCCACCGCAGTCGAAGGTCACGTTGAAGGCGCTCAGGACCTCGCCGATCGGGTTGCCCACCGTGACCTGGTTGTTGCCGGCGAATAGAAGGGCGACGGGGTTGTTTCCAGATGCGGTCACGATCAGCGATCCCGAGTCGCCACCGGCGCTGAACGAGCCACCTCCGGTCGCCTCGAGGATCACCTGACCGGTGAACAAGGCCGTACCTGTGTCGTAGCCGACGTTGACGCTGGCGTTGATGGCCGTGACCTTCCCGGTGGTCTGACCCGTGGTGCGGCCGTACTTCTTCACCTCGAGGTTGACGAATGCGGCTACCGGGGTGGAGGATGGCGTTCCGTAGCCGTCGGAAGGTGTCGACGTGCCCAACTCGGAGGGGGAGGAGAGCGCTATGGCTGCGTCGACTCTGTTCGGCGAGCCGTCGAATTTGATCGGGACGAAGTCGTAGAGGGTACCGATCTCGTCGGCGGGGGCGGTCCCACCGTCGTAGGGGCC
>JBFFIL010000125.1:0-5034 GCA_041556535.1 Acidimicrobiia bacterium
AGCTCGTCACGAAGATCGGCCCGTGCCATCGGCCCGATCACGGTCTCCTCGTCCATCGGATCACCCACCGCGGCCGCCGCCATGTTCTCTGTGAACAGCTCCAGCCACTCGTCGTACACGGCCTCATGGACTATGAAGCGCTTGGCGGCGATACAGGACTGGCCCGAGTTGATCAACCGGCCCACGGAGCAAGATGACGCTGCAAGGGCCACGTCGGCGTCGTCGAGGACGATGGATGGATCCGAGCCGCCGAGCTCCAGCACCACCTTCTTCAGCATCTCGCCGGCCTTCGACGCCACAGCCCGGCCTGCGCCCTCGGACCCGGTGACGGTGGCAGCGGCAACCTCCGGGCTCTCGATGACCCCTGCGACGGCGCCGGAGGGGATCACCAGTGTGGTGAAGCACCCCTCGGGGAGGCCGGCGTCCCTGAAGACCTTCTCGATCGCCAGTGCACATCCCGTGACGTTCGACGAGTGCTTCAGAAGACCGGTGTTGCCGGCCATCAGAGCGGGTGCAGCGAAGCGAAAGACCTGCCACAGAGGGAAGTTCCACGGCATGACTGCGAGCACGGGCCCGAGCGGCTCGTAGTGGACGTAGGACTTGGTCCGCCCGGCCTCGATATGGGTGTCAGACAGGAACCTCTCGGCGTGGTCGGCGTAGTAGTCGCACACCCAGGCGCACTTCTCCACCTCGGCGCGGCCACCGGCCAGGGGCTTGCCCATCTCCTCGGCCATCATCCGGGCCAGAGCCTCCTTGTCACTCTCCAACACTTCTGAGGCCCGGCGGAGCAACGCGGCGCGCTCGGCGAAGCTCACACGACGCCAGCTCTCGAAACGGGCCCAACTCGTTTCCAGGATCCGGCTGACCTGCTCGGGCGTGTGCTCGTCGTACTCGGCGACGAGCTCCCCGGTTGCGGGGTTGACCGATTGCATCACCACAGTTGCATCTCCTGACCTCTCCTACTGACCCCACTCCGGTGGGGGATCGAACCGGCCTTCGACATAGTGCCAGTATTCCCTCAGTCGGCGACACAACCCGTCGTTGTCGAAGTCGAGGAGGAGGCACCCGGGAAGGGTGACCGGCTCTCCGCCCACATCCATGTTCGTCCAGAACTCGACCGCGACTCTCGGCCCTTCGCCGAATGGCGTTCCCATTCGGACCCTCACACTGCTCTGGGACCCCGTCACCGATGCCCAGTAGGCCGCCACACCCTCCCGACCGGTGAACGGCTCCTCGAAGATGTTCGCCCGGTAGCTACTCGACTCGCTGAACAGGCTCGAAGCAGCCTCAGGGTCTCGCTCCTCCCATGCCGTCCGATATCCCTCGATCCACTCGTCAACAGTCATGCTCGACTCCTTTCCCTCGCTCTGTCAGATCTTTGGAAGCCGGAACCCGGACTTGGCTATCACGTGGTCACGAGCCTCGTCGGCTGCCCGCTTCACGGCCGGCCAGTCGACATGAAGAACCCGCCCCCCTCGCTTCATCGCTCTGCCCGCGATCAGAACCGTGTCGACGTTCCCGGTGTCCATCCCCGACACGACGGCCGCGAAAGGATCGTTCAGCGGCGTGACGTTGAGACGGTCGGTTCGGAGGATGGTTATGTCCGCCTGCTTCCCGGGAGTGAGACTTCCGGTCTTGTGATCGAGCCCGTTGGCCCGGGCCCCTTCGATCGTCGCCCATGCCAGAACGTCTTTGGCGGTGGCCGCCTGCTTCGAATCCTCCGTAGCGATGGCCCTCTGGAGCGCCAGAACGGACCGCATTTGGTTGAACATGTCACTCGGGACGTTTGTCTCGACGTCCACGCTGAGACTCGGGGCCAGGCCACGATCGAGGAACTTCTGCACCGGTGGCATCCCGTGCCCCATCATCATCTCCACGGGTGAAGCCAACGAGACGGTGCCTCCGGTGTCCACGATCATCCGGATCTCGGTGTCGTTGAGCGTCGTGCAGTGGATGTAGGTCGTGTCCGGCCCGAGCAGGCCGGCCTCGCCAAATCGCTGAACCTTCGAGTCGAGGCCGTAGCTCCCCACTCCGACGTGGGTCGAGATCCTGGCTCCCGTCTCCCGCGCCAGCTTCCAGTGGTCTCTCGTGATCTCGAAGTCGGTGAATTCCGGGCCCGGTGCGGCGAGTGCGAGTGTGAGCATCTGGTCCTTCGTGGTGAAGTGCTCGTTGGCGGCACGCACGAACCAGCTCGGCTGGCGCTCCTCCCACTTACCCCACCAGGGGAAGCCGTATGCGAAAACCGCCCGCATCCCCGAGTCCTCCAGCGCCTGGATGACGGCGTCAGTATGAGCCGGGGACCCTTGAATGTGCGACCAGTCGAGCAGGGTGGTGATACCGGCGTCTATCGCACCGAGCGCCGAGACCAGGTTCCCGATGTAGGCATCTTCCGGGCGGAACGCCGGGGCCAGCTTGTGCAGGACATGGGAGATGTAGGAGTTCCGGCCTTCGAGGGGGACATCTGTGCCGATGTTGCGCAGGAGCCCTTCCCAGATGTGGCGGTGGGTGTCGACGAAGCCGGGGATGACGATCATTCCTGTGGCATCGATCAGATCGGCTTCG
The DNA here is from genome assembly GCA_041556535.1 of Acidimicrobiia bacterium. Lineage (GTDB taxonomy): Bacteria > Actinomycetota > Acidimicrobiia > Spongiisociales > ZC4RG35 > JAWWBL01. The sequence continues at coordinate 2,563 of JBFFIL010000125.1, forward strand.
CCGTTCGAGAGATTGCGCCCGACTTCGACGATCTTGTCACCTTCGATCAGCAGGTCTCCGCCCTCGATCTCCCCCACCGTCGGGTCGAGGCTGAGGACCGTTCCACCCCGGATCAATGTGCGGCGGTTGGTTGCCACCACCGGGTCCACGGTGTAGAAGTCCGGGATCGTCGCCCCTCTCGCGACGTTGGCGCCGAGCACGAGTCGTCTGGCGCGACGGAAGTTCCGCGTGGCCAGCTGCTTCAAGTCTCCCGCCTGCAACAGGAGGATGCCGAGGAGCACGAGTCCGCCAACGATCATCCCTCGATCGTCCTGCGGCCGCTCGAGATAGGGAAGACTCTTGGGTATCAGGGCTATCAGCAAGGCTGCCACGGTCCCACCGAGGAAAGTGGCCCTACCGCCCGCCAGGGCCGCGCCTCCCAGAACGGCAGCCGTGATGCTCTCCAGTGCGAAGGTCGAGCCCACCTGAGGGCTGCCTATGGCGGATCGAGCGATGATGAGTATCGATGCCACTGCTGCGAGGACTCCGGAGAGAACCAGCGCACGAACCCGGATCCAGTTGGTTCTAACCCCGCTCCTCTTCGCGGATCTCTCGTCGAACCCGACGGCGCGAACCGCCAAGCCCGAGCCCGACGCATGGAGCCAAACGTCGAGGAGTATCGCCCCGGCTATCACCGCTATGAACGCGACAGGGATGTCCCCGACAGTCGTTTTGAGCCAGTTCGCCAGATCGCTGCTGATGACTCCCTGGGCGGTGGGGCGCCGGGTGAGCGAGATCCCGTCGAGAATGCTCAAGGTCGCGAGGGTGGCAATGATCGAAGGGATCTTTGCCCCGCGCACGAGGCCCGCGTTTACCAGCCCGAGCACGAGCCCGTAGAAGAGGATCACGCCCACCCCGACCAGGATCTGCTGTGTGGTCGCCTCCGGGCCGATCATGAACGAGGCGGTAACCACCCCGAAGCCGATCATCGCCCCTACCGAGAGGTCCAGGTAGCCAACGAGAATCGCGTGCGTCTGCGCGATCGTGGCGATCATCAGCGGTGTGGCCAGGACGAGGATCGAGGTGAGGCTCGAACCACTCGCGAAGCCGGGGAACTTGGAGTCGGTGTACAGGATGAGCCCCGTGACCAGCAGTATCTGGAGAGCGACCGGCATCCACAACCGGAACTTGATGACTTTGCGCCACTTGTTCTTGTCGCGGGCGTCCCGCAGCAGCTTGCGCACGGCCGTCCGAGCCGTATCCACGCGGAAGGTCATGAAGGGGCCCCGGGCGACGACTTTGGCATTGCAACCCCAAGGGGTGATCGCCCCGCTTTCGACAGTCCCGGACCTCGAACGATCGCCTCGGTGATGCGCGTCTCGTCGAGCTCGTCACCAGGTATCTCCTCGACCACGGTCCCCCTGGACATCACTAGGACTCGATCACAGAGCCCGGATAGCTCGATCGGATCGCTCGACTTGACCAGCATCGCCGCCCCCCGATCGGTGCGGCTGCGCAGAGCCTGATAGATGTCGAATCGAGACCCCACGTCGACCCCCTGTGTTGGCTCGTAGGCGAGAATCACCGAGGGCTCGCGAAGGAACGTCCTCATGACCGACACCTTTTGCTGGTTCCCCCCTGAGAGGAACTCGACCGGTTGATCTAGAGAGGGCGTTCTGACCTCCAAGAGCTCGACCAACTCGGAGACTTCGCGCCGCTCGGACCTTCTGCGAAGGAAGCCCCACCGCGAGAAGCGACGCAACGCCTGGATCGTTGCGTTGACCCTCACGCCGAGTACCGACATCAAGGCCTCCCGCCGACGGTCGCCCGCGAGGAGCATGATGCCCGCCCCCACGGCTTCATGAGTCGACACAAGGGTCAGCTCCTGCCCGTCACAAACCACAACCCCCGCCCGCGGGGGAATCCGGCCGGCCAATGTGTCGAACAGCTCCGGCTGGCCATTCCCCTCCGCGCCGGCGATCCCGACGACCTCTCCCCGGGCGAGGCTGAAACTGAGAGGGCCAAATGACTGACCCTGCAGGCCATCCACCACCAGCACCTCTTCGGGCTCATGTGGGGGCGGTCCGGCGGTGGGGAAAGCAGCCTCGAATGGCCTGCCGACGATCAATTCGACCAACTCGGCTTCGGTGATGGTCCCTGCTTCGAATGTGCCGACCGACAACCCGTCCCGCAGAACCGTGATGCGGTCTGCAACCTCCAGGACTTCAGGCAGCCGGTGGCTGACGTAGACCACACCCATCCCGTGTTCGCGCGACGAGATGACGGTCCGGTGGAGAGCTTCGACCTCGTCGGGGCCGAGTGCCGTCGTTGGTTCGTCCAGCAAGAGGACCTTTGGGCTGGTCGTCAACGAGGCGCGCGCGCGGCAGTCGGGCGGCGGCAGCCGCGGCGGCTGGTAGGCCCGAGTCGTCCTAGGCGAGCATCCGCCGGATCACGCGTCCGGACACGTCGGTCAGCCTGAAGTCGCGACCCTGG
>JBFFIL010000126.1:0-5013 GCA_041556535.1 Acidimicrobiia bacterium
AGCCGGGACGAGTCCATGGCGGTCGCGGGGTCGAAGAGCGAGGCGGGTTTGGCGAGGCGGTTCTCGAGGAACACCCGAATGGCAGGTTTGCGGCGGGTGGGTTGGAGCTCGTAGTCAAAGACCAGTTGCGCTCCCGGAGAACCGGACTCTCGGGTCGAGTGCCGCGTGAAGAACATCGAGCAGAACTCGAAGCATCAGCGTCACCACACCTACCACGAACAACGACCCGACGATCACCGGGGTGTCCTGGATGGCTACGGCGTCGAAGATGAGTGTGCCCAGACCGACGCCGCCGAAGACCGACTCGAGGATGGCAAGGCCGGTCAGGAAATACGGGATCGACACCGTGAAGCGGCTGAGGATCGGAAGAAGCGCGGCCCTGGCTGCGTGGTGGTCCCTGACCCGTCGCTCCGGCAAGCCCTTCGCACGTGCGACGTGCACGTAGTCCTCGTGGACGCTGTCGTCCATCGCCGCCTTCGTGACTACCACCACTTCGCCGAAGGTCAGCACGAAGACGCCGACGATCAGCATCCCGAGGCTGATGGCCTGGTGCAGCACCGCCCCGTCGACACCCATCAAGGCCCAGAGTAGAAAGGGCAAACCGACGAGGATCACGAGCAGCGCCAAAGCAGGCATGGCCCGTCCTCGCAGGCGCCTGTAGGCCCAGGCGAGGGCACCCACGGCCACGGCCGACACGGCCGCGATGATCATCATGCGCGAGATCAGCTCTATGGGGCTGAACTCACTGAACAGATGCAGCGTGGTGTCGAAGTCCCGGCGCCGCTGATCTGCCTCGACGAGAGACTCGGAGGCGAAGTTCTCGATCGTGAATGCGATGGCCGGAGGAAAAGCCGTGAGGAGAGTCACAGCCACGAACGTCGAGAGGCCCGACAGGAACCGGCGGCCCGTGTATGCCGCCATCCTCCCGATCCACGCGCCCAGGACGAATGCCGCGCCCGCCCCGATTATCAAGACGAGCACCGTTGAAGGAAGAGACTCCCTGATCAGATCCCAAACCGGGGGGCCCGAGAACGAAGTCCCCAGATCGAGTGTCAACGCCGAGCTGATCCAATCGAAGTACTGCTCCCACCAGGGGCGGTCCAGGCCGAGCTGTGATTGAAGCGCCTCCCGGTCCGCGCCGGTGATGATGAACTGATGCGTCCAGTCGCCGGGCACAAGGAAGCTGACGATGACGAACAGCAGCGTCGTGAACAAAAGAAGGGTCAACAGTCCCGAGCCGACCCGGCCGACTATGTAGCGACTCATCCGCCGTCCACCCCCAATCCCCGCTCTGGCAATGGCGGGACCGTGGTGCTGTACAGCCACAACTCGACTAGCTCGCGGGCCGGCTGCCCGGCGATCTCTTCGACGAGAGCCAGGAACTCCTCCGTGGTGGCCGTAGACCCTCCGAAGCGCTCGACCCAGGTCTGGAGGATCTCGAAGAAGACGTCGTCCCCGACCCGATCACGCAGTGCGACGAGCGTGAACCCTCCCCATACGTAAACCGATGGGTTGAAGAGATCCTGAGGCCCCGGCACGACCCCGGGCGGTGAGAAGTTCTGCCGTGCGACGGCTGCCACCCAGTTGTTGTAGTCGAAGGCGATCCTTGAATCGGCCTCCGCGACACCTCTCAACTCTTCGAGCCACAGATACTCGGACCACGTCGCAAATCCCTCGTTGAGCCAGATGTCGCCCCAATCGCCGACGGCGACCCAGTCTCCGAACCACTGGTGGGCAGACTCGTGGGCGATCACCGCGGTCGGCCCGGTGAAGTTCTGCTCGAGGATTCCATGTGAGTAGGTGTGAATCGTCTGAGTCTCGAGCGCCGACAACAGCCCGCTTCCGACGACTATCGCGCCAGCCAAGTCGAAGGGGTAGTCGCCAAACCGGTCCTCGAACAACTCGATGATCCGCGACATCTGCGAGAAGCCGGAGCGTGAAGAAGTGCCGATGCCCTCCTCCCAGTAGAACTTGAGCGGGATCCCGTCGGGGCCCTCACGTTCCTCACTCTCGAACCGGCCGATGGCCAGGGGAAGCAGGTAGGGGACCATCGGCTCCCTCGTCTCCCAGACATATGTCGAGACCCCATCGCCGTGCTGGACGGTGATGAGATCGCCGGCGGACACCACCTGGCGGTCATCTGCCACCGTTATCTCGAGACGAAACCTGGCCCGGTCGATGGGATGGTCGTTGGCCGGGAACCAACTCGAGGCCCCGTTGGGCTGATCCACGGCGTAGATCCCGGTCCCAGATCGGAACAGGCCGGCCGAGATCGAGTTGACGTCACCGAGGGGCCTGGCCTCGCCGGCATATGTGACGATGACTTCAAAGGCGCTACCCGAGCCGATCGGGACGGCCGGCACGACGGTCAGCTCGCGGTCGCCCACGCAGAATGTGGCGGGACGGCCGTTCACGACGATCGACGACACATCCAGCGCGACGGCGTCGAGATTGAATGCAGTCAGGCTCTCGGTGGCGGTCGCGTCGATGGTGGTCGACCCGGCAAAGGTCCGCGGGTCGATCAAGGCTTCCGGTAGGACGAACTCGAGATCGATGTCATAGAAGTCGACCTGGTACCCGACATTGCCCAGGCCCGTGAACAGGCTGTCGCCGACACCCGGCTCCACGAAGGGGCAGGACTCGACCTCTCCGCCCGGACCCGTGGTGGTCGTAGTCGACGGCTCCGGCGCAGCAGTAGTCGTTGTCGTCGACGGCATCGGGAGAACGGTGGTGCTGGTCGTTGGTGCCGAGGTCGGCGCACAGGCCGCCACGGCCACCGCAAGCGCGGCGAGCAGAGTGATCCTGACTCTCACCTGCCAAACCTATACCTCTCAGGAGGGTGACCCGACAAGACGCTCCGAGCAGATGGACGCGGCGGAGCCGAGGTCGGGGTCGTCGAGGGGAATCTCGTCCAGGGCGTAGGGGGGGCCCAATCCCCGGAATCCGGCTACCGGATCGGGGAACCCGGGCACGCCATGGTCGCGCACACACTCACTGAACCCATTGAGGTTCGACATGACCAGGTCGGCGAGCACGGGCTCGGACCCGAGGTCGAGCGCACCCGAGGAGAGATGCAGGGCACACTCGGAGAAAGCCTCGACCTGGCCGGGATCAGAGAAGTCGACCTCGGGCATGACGAGGTCGAGCCGCGGTCTCCCGGCCGCGTCGAGAGGGATGGGCTCGACGCCCATGCCGCTCTCGGAGAGGCACGATTCGAATCGATCGACGACGACGACCGCCGGGATCGTTGTCCCCGGTGGCCCTGCTGTCGTCGACGGTCCCGGTGCGGTCGGAGAGGGGGCCAGCCCGGGAGAGCAAGCAGCCAGCAACGCCAGCGCCACCGCCCTCCGCGACGCCCTCATCAGGCTCACGTCTCGTCTTCGGATCCGCTCAGCCCTTCGGCCAGGATCATGGCAATGTCCCTGACAGCGACATCTTCGCGGCCCAGCTCCTTGATCCCGTCGTCGAGCATCACGAAACAGAAGGGGCACGCGACGGCTATCTCGTCGGCGCCGCTCGCCAGCGCCTCCTCAGCGCGTTCGAGGTTGACCTTCTTGCCGGTCTGCTCCTCCATCCAGAATCGGCCGCCTCCAGCCCCGCAGCAGAACGACCTGGTCCCGTGGCGGCCCATCTCCACGAGTTGATCGCCCGCGGCGACGGCGACCTGCCGCGGCGCCACGTATACGTCGTTGTGCCGGCCCAGATAACAGGCGTCGTGGTAGACGATCTTCTTCGACTCGCCGTTCGCCTTGATGGGAGGGCTCAGACGCTTTTGCGCGAGAAGCTCGGCGAGAAGCTGGCTGTGATGAACCACTTCGTATTCCCCGCCGAACTGGGGGTACTCGTTGGAGAGAGTGTTGAAGCAGTGCGCGCACTGGGTGATGACCCGCTTCACTCCGAGCTCGTCGAACGTCGCGATGTTCTGGAGAGCGAGCTGCTGGAACACGAACTCGTTTCCCGATCTTCGCGCAGGGTCCCCGTTGCACAGCTCCCGTGATCCGAGGATGGCGAAGTCGATCCCGGCATCCCTGAGCAGACGAGCCAGTGCCACGGACACCGCGGTATTCCGATCGTCGAACGAGCCCGCACAGCCGACAAACCAGAGGTAGTCGGCGGAGTCCTTGCCATTCTCACCGAGGACCGGCACATCGAAGTCCAACTCCGAAGTCCAGTCGGCGCGCGACTGCTGGCTCATCCCCCAAGGGTTGGATTGGTTCTCCATCGCCACAAATGCCTTGCCGAGCTCGGACGGGAACTGTGACTCCATGAGCGTCAGGTACCGCCGCATGTCCAGGATGCGATCGACTATCTCTATGTCCACCGGACAGATCTCGTCACAGGCCCGGCAGGTCGTGCACGCGAACACCTCGTCGGGGTGGATCCGGTCGAACAGCGCCCCCGCACCTTCGAGCACGGCGTTGGATGGCAGGGGAGCCGACGCGCCTGCCATTGCCGCTGCAACCTCCCCCGACTTGAGCACGATCTCCCTGGGATCCAAGGGCTTTCCGGTGATGTTCGCCGGGCAGACCGACGTGCACCGCCCGCACACCGTGCAAGCATCCGTGTCGAAGATCTGCTTCCAACTCAGGTCTGTGACGACGCTCGTCCCTACCGTCTCGATGTCGTCTGCCTCTACCAGATTGGGCAGCTCGCTCATCGCTCCTTTGGGGCGCTCTCGGGCTGAGAGAAACATGTTGGCCGGCGAGGCGACCATGTGCCTGAGCTTGGTGATGGGCAACAACACCAGGAAGACGAGGAACGACCCGACATGGGCCACCCAGAGCGCCGAGTGCCAAGCGTCGGCGTTCGACTCGAACAGGAGAGCCAGTGGATACGCGATGAAGGACCAGACCTCGTGATCGGGGCGCCCTTCCATGCCGATCCTGGCGGCTTCCACTGCCAGGCCGGTGACTCCGATGAGTACGAGCACTCCCAGGATCAGGGCGTCCTGCGGACGGGTCTTCGAGCGGAGCCGCCCGATCGGAGCAACGTAGCGACCAAGCACGGCGAGGC
>JBFFIL010000127.1:0-5007 GCA_041556535.1 Acidimicrobiia bacterium
ACCGTCGGTCCGTGGACCGATTTGATCAGGAGGTATGGATGAGACACAACCGAACATGGATTGCGATGCTGGCGGCGGTGACCGCTCTGGCGCTGGCTCCGACGGCGATGGCCGGACCTGGGAAGGGGAACGGACCACCCGATCGCGACGACGGCGGACTCGAGGGGATGACCTGTGCTGAGTACTACCCCGAGCTCTCCACTCTCGTGGACGGCACCGAAGTCAATGGTTTCGTGCTGACGCTTACCGAGAGCTCGCCGTGCATAGACATCATGAACGTCGAGGCCGGGGTCTGGAAGGTGTCCGTGACCCTCGGCAGTGCACGCGAGGTCACCGTGGCACTGCGTGGCAGCATTCCTGGGGACTGGTGCTGGCTTGAGAACGCCAAGTCGGATGAGACATTCTTCTTCGATACTCCAAAGAGCGAGCCGAACGCCTGCGCACCACCTGTGGGGCAAGGCGGCGCTGGAGGAGACACGATCTCGGACCCCGATCCTGAGCTGGCATTCACCGTCGGGGTGGCGAGGGGGAAGCAGCTTGCACGCCCAGTGGTGATCAGCGTGGACTTTCCGTAGGAACTGCGCAACGCGAGCGAGGCCCCGGCTACCGAGCTGGGGCCTCGCTGCTGTCCAGACATCGAACCGCCTCAGGACCTATTCACTAAAGCCGATCTGCGTCCGTTCAGGCGACGAGCGCGGCAGGAGCTTGCGAAAGTGTCCGATAGATCCCTCGGGCACTGGCGAGGAACCATGTGAACAGAGTGGCGACGAAGATTCGCTGTGCCAGACCCAGCGCGTTCTCGCCGAGTATGGGTACGAGGAAGAAAGTCCCAAGCCCGGCGATCGCCCAGATGAGAGTCGGACGGGCCATCGACTGCCACTTCGTGTGAAGGCGGAAGGTGCGGTATGCGGTGAACATGGCGGCGATACTCAGTACGAACGCGAGGAGACCGAGCGAGTTGTGGAGAGAGGGTTGGGTTCCTGAACCCATCTCGGTGTGAACGATCCCGGAGAGGAACAGGGCGAGACCGACGACTCCGAGAAGACGGGGAAGCCACTTGGAGTAGTCCAGAGCTATGTAAAAGGCGTAACCGAGACTGGCCACACCCAAGCCCAGGACGAAGAACCCGATGTCCATCAGCCACCCGTACCGCGCGAGGCTCAGCTCACTGGCTGGTTGAGTCAGGGAGTCATAGCTACTCCCGTTCGCGAGTGTGAGCCGACCACGATTCCCACCCACACCAAGACTCCTGTGAATGCGAAGCCTGATGCGATTCGACCGCGTTCCGACTGAGACACCATGCACCTCCAGACACGTTTTGGCTCGATGGTTTTACGCGCTGTAAACTCTGGTGACAGTACGGGAGGTTTTACACGGTGTCAAGTGGTAGGGAGGAGACTCGCGTCCAGATCCTCGACTCAGCCCGAAACCTCGTCGAGGGACCCAAAGGCGCCTCGGTCGGCTTGGAAGAGGTTGCCAAGGCCGCAGGGGTCTCTCGTCAGAGTGTGTACCTGTATTTCGGGTCCCGCGCTGGTCTGCTCCTCGCTCTGGTCCAACACATCGACGACACCGAAGGACTCGACGAGTTGACCGCCTCGGTATGGCAAGCATCCACAGGAGCGGAGGCATTGGATGCGCTGGCCACTCTTGTCGCCACCTATTCCCCGCGGATCTACGGGGCAGCCCGCGCCGTCATCGCGGCTCGCTCCACCGACGAGGCCGTGGCCGCGGCATGGGACGACCGGGCTGCCCTCAGGCGAGAGAACAGCAGGCTGTTGGTTGCGAGACTCTCAGAAGAAGGTGCGCTGGCCGGCCAGTGGGATATCGACGCGGCTGCTGACGCTCTCTACTCGCTGACCTCAGTCCACCTCTGGGAGTCGCTCGTCATCGACTGCGACTGGACTGACACTCAATACCAAACCCACCTAAAAGACCTACTCGCAAGAACGTTTCTCAATCACTAACCCACCCACAACCCGACCAGGGCCAGAACCGAGACTGACCTCCAGGAACCCGACCCGCCGCCGATCACGAGCACACAACGGCACATATGTACCCCTGACCGGAGCTGTGCATGTGACGGGCTTTTCCCTTTCTCCGCACGAGTGGCCTGCTGGGCCCCGTCGAAGTCGCGAAAAGTCATTCACTTTTCGAGTTGACGTTGGGATGCGAGTCGGGATATCTTTCAAGAACCGGTTTGAGGGCAACCTCGAATCGGGACGGGAGCGACCGAGAGGTCACTTCGGTACCCGACTGGTGGACCAGCTCTAGGGCTGGAGCACCAACCGGGTCGATAACCCCGAGAGGGCGATGACTTCGGTTGACGCTCCCTCGGGGTTCTTTCGCGTCGGAACCATTCCTGAGCACACAACGGCAGATATGTGCTGGGCATAATGGGGACTCGTAGTCCGGTAGTCGGAAGGTCGTTCTGATGGTGAAGGCGAGGGTCTATGACTGGATGTACCGTCACTGGGCTCCGTGGGACTCTGTCGGTATTCGGAAGGACCTCGTTGATCTCCTCGAGTCCGGCGATGTGATCCCGAGCCGATATCCGAGGTCTATCGACCTGGGATGTGGGACGGGGGCCAATGTTGTCTATCTCGCTCAGCGGGGCTTCGACTCGTGGGGTGTCGACTTCTCGGAGGTGGCGATCGAGAAAGCACGCCAGCGCGCCACGGAGGCAGGAGTGGACGTGAACCTCGTCGTTGCGGATTTCAATGCCGAGGAGATTCCAGGTGTCGAGGGAACGTTCGACTTTCTCATCGACTTCGGTGTTCTCGACGACTTGAAGCGTGACAATCGTCTGAAGATGGCGGCGACGATCAAACGCCTGTCACGCCCTGGATCGAAATTTCTCGAGTACTGCTTCTTTCAACATCGACGAGACCTGCTCTCGTTCGGTATGAGCATCGCCGGGATGCGGCTGATCCGTCCCGGAGAGCTGGAAACACTATTTGAGCCTGACTGGGAGATCGAAGAGTTCGCCAGCTATCCGGACTGGCGCACAGAAGTGTTTCTTCTCACACGCCGCACATAGCGGCACATTTGTGCTCCGTGGTCAGCCGGCTCTGGAGGCGAGGTGACGCCCACATGGCGGCACTCATGGGCGCGCAGCAGGTGTTCCTCGCGGTCTGTTGTGGAGCGCTCGCCTACCCGGTGCGTCTGAAGATGGCCGTGAACGACGGGCCCATCGGCGCGTTCCACACGTCGTCATACGGCTTGTCGCCCTCGGTGGAGAGCGGCACTTGGTGCAGTTCCCCGCCGAAGTGCTTGACCGACGGGAAGCACGAGATCAGTTCGAGGCCGTCGCCGGCCCTTTGATTGAGGGCTTCTTCGAGCCTGCTCTCGACATCGTCGTAATTGCTCAGCGTTACCGAGACGACCTCGTAGGCCCCTTCAGCCACAGTGCCTCCTCATAGACGGGAGAGAATCCTACGTCTTGCGTCCCCATCGCGGACGGATACCCCGCGGAAGGGGATGATGATTCAATGGCGCCGAAACGCGACGACGCCTCGTCATCACCGACGATGGAGCGGCTTGTCAGCCGGACCACTGAGCACATCTCCGAGGGGCCCGAATCGGGACCCGTGGCAGGGGCACTCGAAGGCCTTCTCCGAGGGAGACCACGAGACGATGCATCCGAGGTGGGGACAGCGTGCCGACATGAGGTGAAGCTCGCCGTCGGCGTCGACATAGGCGGCCATCTGCTCGCCGTGTCTCTCGATGACGCCTCCCTCGCCCGGCTCTAGCTCCGACTCCATCTGGCGTACCGTCCGGCTCAACAACACGTCGCAAGGCGCGCCCTTCAACACACCGCCGGGGACCGAGGTCCCGAGGAGGCTCCGTGTCTTTGTCAGGCCCTTGTTACCCACGACAATGACATCCGCCCCGGTCGAGGATGCTGCCTCGAGGATCCGATCGACCGGATCTCCCTGGAGTAGGAGACTTCGTGTCTCGACGCCCTCCCCAAAGACTGAGATCGTGTCCTCCACCACGAGGTCACCGGTATCTGGATGACCGACGAACACCACATCGACCGAAGCCTCCAAAGCGCGTGCGAGAGCGAACCCTCGCTTGGCCGCGCGGTCGGCGGTCGCCGAGCCGTCCGTGGCGATCAAGATTCGCCGATAGGGGTCGGAGCGACCGTCTGCCCGGGACCTAACCACGAGCACGTCACACGGCGAGTGGTAGGCGACCTCGTGGGGTGTGCGGCCAACATGCTCTCCACCTCGCCCTAGGACGATGAGACCCGCATCCACATCCCCAGCGAATCCCTCCAATGCCGAAGGCGGGGATCCCACGAGCCTCTCGACTCCGAGCCCATCGACAGGGGCGCCCAGCTCCAGCATCACATCCCGCGCATCAGCCAGCAACGAGTCGGATTCTTCACTATCTCCGATGTGCACGAGCGTCACATCGGCAGCCGTCGCCGCGGCGAGAGCGGCGGCCGCCGCTAGCGTCGGCTCCGCAAAGGACTCTCCCACCGCCACGACCAATCGCCGGAGAAAGGCAGGTGGGGGCGGCTCGCCAGGGCCATCGTCTACTCCAGCGGCGCTGTGCCGCAGAAAGGGTGACTTGGCCTCGAAACCGATCTCGAAGTGGGTGCCATCGCACAGAGGCTTGTTCTTGCTGTGCCCGCAGCGGCAGAGGGTGACGCGGTTGCGCACCTCCAGATCGGTGCCGTCGCTGCGAGTGATCCTCACACCGCCAGTGACCCAGTAGGGCCCGTCTTCGACCGGTGCCAGTGCAGGCGCCAGGTCAGGCTCCATGACCTCGCCGTCGATTTCATAGACGAGCGCGCCGGAAGGACAGTGCTCGATCATCCCGATCAGCTGGGTGCGGACGTTCACGTCGGCGGAATTGGGGAGCATCCGGTACCAGTCAGTGACGCTGTTGGCGCAGAAGCTGGCGTGCTGGCAGATCCTGCCGACGCGATGGACGATCAGGCCGGGCCCCTCATGTATCACTTCGCTCTGCTCGAACGTGGCCGTGTCTGCCGTCTCGGTG
>JBFFIL010000128.1:0-4977 GCA_041556535.1 Acidimicrobiia bacterium
CGTATCGGGCGATCGTGTCGGACGCCAACTCGGTGTAGCGAGTCAGGAAGTCGCGGACTTCTTCCGGGTCCCGGCTCTCTGACGTCGCGGTGAAGCCGACAAGGTCGGCGAAGAGCACCGAGACGAGGCGACGTTCGGCGGTCGTGGTGTGGGGGGTGCGGGCGCGGGCCTCACCTGCGGCGGGCGTGCCGCATTCACCGCAGAACTTCGCCCCGGGTGGGAGGGCAGCACCACAGTTGTGACACGCCGCCCCCAATTCGGTCCCGCACTCGAAGCAGAATCTCTGGTCGGGACCGGCCGTGGCGTTGCAGTTGGGACAGTTCATCGCACGTGGAGGCTAATGACTGTCCCGGACCTCTCCTACCCTGATTGCCGATGTTCGAACGACCCAAGACATCGGATATCCCTGCCGGCCCGGGCGCCTACATGTTCGCCGACAAGCATGGGAAAGTGATCTATGTCGGGAAGGCAAAGAGCCTGCGAAGCCGGGTGTCGTCCTACTTCGGCGCGGGGCTTCACCCCCGCACACAGGCGATGGTCGACTCGGCGCGGTCGGTGGAATGGATCCTCACAGAGTCCGAGGTGGCGGCGCTCATGCTCGAGTACTCGCTCATCAAGAAGCACCGCCCGCGGTTCAACATCAAGTTGGTCGACGACAAGTCGTATCCGTATCTGGCCATCACACGCTCCCACGAGTGGCCGCGCGCCATGGTGATGAGGGGCAAGAAGCGACGTGGGAACGAGTACTTCGGGCCATACGCACACACATACGCGATACGCAAGACCCTCGACCAGTTGCTCCGGACATTCCCGGTCCGGACATGCTCGAACGCAATGTTCGACCGGCAGAAAGCCCAAGGCCGGCCTTGTCTACTCTTCCACATCGAGAAGTGCTCGGGCCCATGCATCGAGGCCGTCTCGCCAGGGGATTACGAAGGGATGGTCGACGGTCTCGCCGGCTTTCTCAGCGGAGACACCGAGGAGATACTCGAAGACCTCCAAGAACGCATGTGGCGAGCGTCTGACGAGCGCGCTTTTGAGATGGCGGGGCGCCTTCGGGATCGCATCGACGACGTGCGGCGGGCGATGCTCCGCCAGGAAGTGGTCACCGAGAGGCCGGAGGACTTCGACCTGGTCGCATTCCACGGTGATGAATTGGAGTCGGCTATCCAGGTCCTGAACGTGAGGAGGGGGAGAGTCGTCGGACGCAAAGGGACGGTCGTCGATCGGGTCGAAGAGCTGTCGGACGCCCAACTGATGAACAGGGTCATCCATCAGCTCTACGGTGACGAAAGGCCACCCAAGGACGTGCTCGTCGCGATCTCCCCGGACGAGGCCGACCTCATCGCCGAGTGGCTGACCGAAGCTCGTGGGTCGAAGGTGAGCCTGCGGGTCCCGCTAAGGGGGGCCAAACGACGCCTGATGGAGACGGCTGCGGCCAACGCTGCCGAGGAGTTCGCGCGGCACAGGCTCAGACGCCAGAGGGACCACAACGCTCGGGCCAAGGCGATGCGCTCTCTACAAGAGGCGTTGGGCTTGCCAGAGGCGCCACTTCGCATCGAGGCCTACGACATATCGACCCTCCAAGGAACCGACACCGTGGCTTCGATGGTGGTTCTCGAAGACGGCACTCCGAAGCGCAGCGACTACCGCAGATTCAAGATCCGCGGTGTTCAGGGCCAAGACGACTTCGCGTCGATCGAAGAGACGATCCGCCGCAGGTTCAAGGCATATCTCAGAGAGCGAGAGAAGCCTGCTTCGGAGCAGGGCAAATTCTCCTATCCGCCGAGCCTCATCCTGGTAGATGGGGGCGCCGGCCAGCTCGGGCGGGCCGTGATGGTCCTCGACGAGCTCGACCTCGACATCCCGGCGATTGGCCTCGCCAAGAAGATGGAGGAGATCTACCTGCCCGGACGGCCCGAGCCGATACGGCTTCCGCGCGACGCTGAGGCTCTCTACCTTCTCCAACAGGTCAGGGACGAGGCGCACCGGTTCGCGGTCACCTACCACCGCCAGCTGCGCTCGAAGTCGATGGTCGACTCGGCCCTGGACGCGGTGCCGGGCATCGGGCCCAAGCGAAAGAAAGACCTCCTCAAACACTTCGGCTCGCTCAGGAGGATCAGGGCGGCCGACACCGAGGAGCTGGCCACTGTGGTCCCAAAAGCGGTGGCTGACGATCTGTACGCTGCGCTCCACGCCTAGATAGGACAGCCATGCACCTGGTGGCAAATGACACACCGCACGTTCTGGTGGTGACCGGCATGTCGGGGGCCGGTCGGTCATCAGCCGCCAAGATCCTGGAGGATCTGGGCCACACGGTCATCGACAACCTGCCGCCAGGCCTCCTCAGCCTCGCGGTCCAATCTCATGACATCCCCGAGGAACACAAGCAACTGGCGGTGGTCATCGACTCCCGGGGTGGTCTACCGATCGAGGAGGTCAGCGAAGCGCTCATCGAATTGGAGAGAGAAGGCGTCCAAAACCGCGTCGTGTTCCTCGATGCCGACGAGGACGTGATAGTTCAAAGGTACGAGGAGAACAGACGCCCACACCCTCTCGGGCATGACACGATCGTCGAGTCGATTCGGGCGGAGCGCGAGCTGCTGGCGGAACTGAGGGCGATGGCGGACATCGTCATTGACACATCGAACCTCAATGTCCATGAGCTTCGGGAACGGATCACGGCTCAGTTCTCAGGCGACGATCACTCGAGACCGATGCGTGTTTCGATCCGGTCGTTCGGTTTCAAGCACGGCACGCCCCGCGACGTCGATCTTCTCTTCGACGTCCGATTCCTACCCAACCCGCACTGGGTGCCAGAACTACGTGACCAGACGGGGCTGGATGAGAAGGTGGGTCACTATGTGCTCACATCCGACGGCGCAGGCGAGTTCGTCAAGACAGTCGACGACATGCTCGCGTTTCTCATCCCGAGGTATCAGGCGGAGGGGAAGTCCTACCTGTCCATAGGCATTGGCTGCACGGGCGGGCATCATCGATCCGTCGTGATCGCTGAGGAGTTGGCGAGGCGTCTCTCGTCCCACGGGTTGCGCGCTGCACTGCGCCATCGCGACATAGACAGGTGAAGCCCGAGACCGAGACCGAGACCGCTCTCGAGCCGTTGCTGCTCGACCCCGAAGGCCCTGTGGTCGTAGCGATTGGGGGCGGACATGGCCAGGCCGCGGCCCTGGAAGCCATTCAGACCTACGCCTCGCAGATCTCCGCTCTCGTGACTGTGGCCGACGACGGGGGATCCTCGGGCCGCCTCACCGATCTCGGGATTCCTCCGCCGGGAGACGTCCGTCGCTGTCTGCTGGCGCTGACTCCGGACCCTTCACTCTGGTCGGAGCTGTTCGCCCACCGCTTCAAGGGAGCCGATGTCTCCGAGCACTCCCTCGGAAACCTCATCCTCGCCGGCCTCACCGACCTCCTCGGCGACTTTTCCTCGGCCGTGGCGACCGCCGAGCGGATCCTCGGCACTCTCGGGAGGGTGCTGCCCGTAGCGGATGCGCCAGTGCGGTTGACGGCCATCGTCGACGGGGTGCCCATCACCGGCCAGGTCGCCATTGCCGAGTCGCGGGGTCTCATCAGCGATGTTTCGATCGAACCGGCAGAGACACAGGCGAGCCTGCTCGCCCTCGAAGCGGTGGCCGGAGCCGATCAAGTGGTCATCGGCCCGGGGAGCCTTTACACCTCGGTGATATCCGCTTTGAAGGTTCAGATGCTCGCAGACGAGTTGATGGGTTCTCCCGCACAGAGGGTCTTCGTCATGAACCTCGTGACCCAGGACGGTGAGACCCTCGGCATGGACGGGACGCAGCACCTCCAAGCGCTGCACACCCACGTGGGCGTTATGGGTCCTGGTGTCGTGGTGGTGAACGAAGGCTCTCTGAATGTGCCCCCCGGGCACGAGCGGGTTTGGGTCGACTCCGAGACATCCTCTCGTTTTGGGTGGGAGGTTGTGACCGCCGACGTGGCAGATGAGCGCGCCGAGTGGCCCGCACACGACCCTCTCAAGCTGGGAAGAGTGCTCGAAGACATAGCCCGTGCCAGAGGCTCTTCGTGAAGTACCTCACCCTCGAGGACGTGGACGTGGCCGGACTTCGAGTCCTCGTGAGGTCAGATCTCAACGTCCCGCTCGACAGCGGTCGTGTTGCCGACGACTTCCGGATACGCGCCGCCCTTCCGACGCTCGAGACCCTCGTCGACCGCGGTGCCTCTGTCACGGTTTGCTCCCACCTCGGGCGGCCCAGCGGTCCCGATCCCGCCATGTCGATGCTGCAGGTGGCTTCGCACATGAATTCGCTCACCCCGAAGCAAGTCGGCTTCGGTTCGGGTGGCGACATCACGGTCGTTGAGAACACTCGCTTCACACCGGGTGAGACCACCAACACCGACGAGGCTGCCGACGCCCTCTCGAGCGGATTCGATCTCTTCGTTCAGGACGCGTTCGGCTCGGTCCACAGGGCGCACGCCTCGACCGTCGGCGTGGCAGAGCGTCTGAAGTCGGTGGCCGGTCCGCTGCTCGACACAGAGTTGAAGGCCTTCGGCCGTCTGGTCGATGAGCCTGACCGCCCTTACACGGTCGTGCTGGGAGGCGCCAAGGTGTCGGACAAGTTCGGTGTCATCGAGCACCTCCTTCCGAAGGTGGACCGCATGCTGATTGGAGGTGGGATGTGCTTCACGTTCTTGCGGGCCCAGGGACTCGAAACCGGAGATTCGATCGTGGAGGACGACATGGTGAACCAGGCCGGCGATGTCCTATCCGGTGAGCTGGGGCACAAGATCGTCACCCCGGTCGACATCGCCATCGGAGATAACTTCACCCAGGATGCTGAGCGTCACATCGTGGGGGCAACCGAGATACCCGCCGGCGCGATCGGACTGGACATCGGGCCGGAGAGTGGAGCCGGGTTCTGGGAGTTGATCGACTCGTCGAAGAGTGTTTTCTGGAACGGCCCCATGGGTGTCTTCGAA
>JBFFIL010000129.1:0-4892 GCA_041556535.1 Acidimicrobiia bacterium
AAGGACAATCACGTGATCGCAGCCGGCGACATAGAAGCCGCAGTCGGAGCCGCCCGGGCTTCGGTTGGGCCCGACACTCTGGTCGTTGTCGAGGTCGACAGCCTCGACCAGCTTCGAGAGGTCCTGGAGACCGATGCAGACCGGGTCCTCCTGGACAACATGGATCTCGACTCGCTGGCGGAGGCCGTGGAGATGTGTGGCGACGCGATGGTCACCGAGGCCTCGGGCGGCGTGACGCTGGAGAACGTGCGAGCAGTTGCCGAGACCGGCGTGGACATCATTTCGATCGGGTGGATCACTCACTCCGCTCCGCAGCTGGATCTCGCCCTCGACTTCGTCGAAGAGACGCATCGTCGGTAGCCTCGCCGCGATGAACGATCCTGTGAAAGTCGCCGTCACCGGTGCGGCCGGCCAAATCGGCTACCAGCTCTTGTTCCGGATCGCGTCGGGGCAGATTTTCGGCCCGGACACCCCGGTGGTGCTCCAGATGCTGGAGATCGAGCCGGCGCTCCCCGCACTCGACGGAGTCGCAATGGAACTGGAGGACGGGGCCTTCCCCCTACTTGCGGGGATGGTCATGACCGACGTTCCGGAGGAAGGTTTCGCCGGGGCCGATGCTGCGCTCCTGGTGGGTGCGATGCCCCGCAAAGCGGGGATGGAGCGAGCCGATCTGCTGGGCGCAAACGGCGGGATATTCACGACCCAGGGAGCAGCCATAGCCTCGTCGGCGAGTCCGGACGTGAAGGTGCTTGTGGTTGGGAACCCGGCCAACACGAACGCTCTCATCGCCATGAACAACGCCAAGGGGGTGAATCCGGAGAACTTCACGGCGATGACGCGTCTCGACCACAACCGAGCGATCGGCCAACTCGCTCTGAAGACTGGTAAGCCGGTCGGAGCAATCCGGCGCATGACCATCTGGGGCAATCACTCCGCGACGCAATACCCGGACCTGTTCCATTGCGAGGTCGACGGAGAGTCCGCATACGACCTCGTTGGCGATCACGAGTGGGTCGATGGCGAGTTCATCCCAACGGTTGCCCGGAGGGGCGCCGCGATAATCGAGGCCCGGGGTGCTTCGTCGGCGGCCTCAGCCGCCAACGCGGCCATCGATCACATGCGGGACTGGTGGCACGGTACCCCCGACGGTGATTGGGTGTCGATGGGGGTCCCGTCCGACGGGTCATACGGTGTGCCTGAGGGCCTGATCTCGTCCTATCCCTGCGTCGTGCGCGACGGCCGCTGGGAGATCGTCAGGGGCCTCGAGCTCGACGACTACTCGAGGTCGATGATCGACGCATCCGTCCAGGAGCTGGAAGCCGAGCGCGAAACGGTCCGAGCGCTCGGGTTGATCTGAACCCGGCCCCCCAAGGTCCTAGGCGATAGGCCGGCCCTGCTCGTCGAACTCGACCACCGGGCGCACTTCCACCTTGCCGTGCCAGGCGCCGGGGATCTGCTGAGCCCACTTCAGTGCCTCGTCGAGATCGGCGCAGTCGAGTAGGTAGAAGCCGCCGAGCACCTCCTTGGTCTCCGCGAACGGACCGTCTGTGAAGATGGCCTTGCCACCTTTCCCTTCTTCGACATGGATGGTCGTGGCGGTCGAGCTCTCGTGAAGAGCCTCGCCTCCGACGATCACGTCGGCCGCATTTCGCCCGAACTCCATGTAGTCGTTCATGACCTCTTGGAGGACCTCGGGTGCCACATCTGCACCCTCCTTCTCGGCCGCGTCGTAGATAAGTGCTGCGTACCTGGGCATCCCTTTGCCTTTCTGTCGGGTGTCCTACGACACACTGACGAAGCTACCCGGGCGACTTCGACACGATTTTCGGTCTTGTTGGCTGCTAGTACTCGATGTCGAGTGAACCCACGGCGGCACCCCACTGCTGAATTGCCGACTGGTGCATCATCAGCTTGGCGAGGTTCCCCGAGACCTTGAGCTTGCCGGTCATGAAGGCCGTCTGGGTGTTCAGCTCTCCTCTCGAGATCGCAGTAGCGGTCTCGTAGGACTGCTTGACGCTGACGTCTGGCTCGTCGAGACCGCCGATGGCCATCGTCGCGGCACCACCGCTGGTCATCAGGTAGTAGTCCACGTCGCCGTCCGGGCCACCTTCGGCTGTGAATTGGACGCCGAGGTCCGCGGAGCCGATTGCGTTCTTGAAGCCGTCGTGGCCATTGAGTGCGGTGGTCACCTCTTGGGCCCACTCTTCGCTTAGGAACTTCGACACTTGTCTCTCCTTGATTGCCGGTCGACGAAGGCGATCGTAGCTTCGAGGTCGAACTTTGAGCGAAGGCTCAAGGTACGAGCTTGGCGATCGAGGTCTCAGCGCCTCGCGACAGTCTCACCAGAGGGGCCCGGGGGTATCCCGGCTCCAACCCCGCCGCCTTGGCAGCGGCCTTCACCCCTGGCACGCCATGAGCTTCGACGTTCGCCGAGAGACTGCTGAGCCTCTTCTGGAGCCTTCTCGCTCTGGGCAAGTCCTCGAGAGCCGCCTCGAGGGTCGCCAGCACCAGATCGGGTGCGTAGTTCCCGCTGTTGGTGATAGCGCCCCAGCAGCCGACTGCTGCCGCTGCGGCGACAGACCTCGTGCTCCCGGTGTACAGCAGAAAGTCGCTCGGGGTGGCGTCGACGATCGCCTGGAGCCTCACGACGTCCCCGCTCGAGTCCTTCATCCCCACGATGTTCTCGTGACGCGCCAGGCGCCAGATCGTCTCCACCGGGAGGCTGTATCCGGTCACATTCGGAACCGAATACAGGAACACCGGGATCTTCGACATGTCGGCGACGGCTTTGTAGTGGCGGACCATTGCGTCCTCCCGGCCCCGCGCCAACGTCGTCGGCGTCATCACCAGCAGGCTGTCCGCCCCGGCTTCAATCACCTCGGCGGCAAGTGCCAGCGCGGCCCGTGTCGTCTCGGCGGCGACGCCCGCCATGAAGTGGGTCTTCCTCCGTCGGCCGGCCTTGATCAGCCGTGCCCGCTCCCCGGGCTCGAGGTAGGGCCCCTCCCCGGTGGACCCGCCGACGAGGAATCCTTCTATGCCCCGGTCCGCCAGGACCCGCATGTTCTGCGTATGGGCCTTGATGTCCAGCTCACCCCTCAGCCCGAACGGCGTGATGAGGGCGGGCATGTACCGCGGTGGGATCGTCATCAGGACTGTGCGGCCAGACGGCGGTCTTTGAACTTCGCCTTGACGTAGTCGGAGTTCATCATCGCTATGAAGTCGATGGTGATGCTCTTGGGGCATGCCTTCTCACACTCGCCGTGATTGGTGCAAGACCCGAAGTACTGCTCCATGATCTCGACCATCCGGATGGTTCGAGACCACCTCTCGGCCTGACCCTGCGGGAGAAGATTGAGGTGACTGGTCTTCGCAGCTGTGAAGAGGTTGGCCGCTCCGTTGGGACACGCTGCCACGCAGGCACCGCACCCTATGCATGCCGCCGCGTCGAAGGCAGTGTCCGCGACCTCTTTGGGAATCGGGATGAGGTTGGCGTCGGGCGCCGACCCCGTGTCGACACTGATGAAGCCACCTCCCTCGATGATTCGGTCGAATGCAGACCGATCCACGACGAGGTCTTTGACCAGCGGGAAGCCGGCCGCTCTCCACGGCTCGATGACGATCGTCGACCCACTGGCGAATCTGCGCATGTGGAGTTGGCACGTGGCCGTACCCAGCTGAGGCCCATGTGCCTGGCCGTTGATCATCACGCCGCACATCCCGCAAATCCCCTCCCGGCAGTCGCTGTCGAAGGCGACCGGTTCCTCACCATCGTTGACCAGGCGCTCGTTGAGGACGTCCAGCATCTCCAGGAATGACATCTCCGGGGAGATGCCGTCGACCTGGACGGTCTGGAATCCGCCTCGGGCGTTCGGGCCCTCCTGACGCCAGATCTGGAGAGTGACGTTCACTTGTAGCTCCGCGTCGTCAACTCGACGTTGTCGAATTTCAGTGGCTCGCTCGTCAGCTCCGGTCGGGAAGGATCACCGGTCCACTCCCATGCCGAGACGTTGGTGAATTGGCCGTCGTCGCGTATGGCCTCGCCCTCGGCAGTCTGGAACTCCTCGCGGAAGTGTCCTCCGCAGGACTCCTCGCGGTTCAGGGCATCGAGGCACATGGCCTGGGCCAGCTCGAAGAAGTCGTCGACTCGCCCGGCGCGCTCGAGGCCCTGGTTCAGCGACTCCGCGGAACCGAGAACCCGCATCCCCGCCTTGAACTCCTCGTGGAGAGCGGGGATGTCGGTGAGGGCCTTCTCGAGCCCGGCTTCCGAGCGCGACATGCCACATTGATCGAGCATGATCTTGCCCAGCTCTTTGTGGAACCAGTCCACCGAGCGGCTCCCCCCGGCCGCCAAGTAGGAGTCGACCCTCTCCGAGACTCCGGTGCCGGCATCGCCGAATGCCGGGTCGGTGGTCGGGACAGGATCCGTGTTGAGCCAGTCCGCCAGGTAGTCCCCGATGGTGGAGGGGAGCACGAAGTAACCGTCCGCCAGCCCCTGCATCAGCGCCGATGCGCCTAGCCGGTTCGCGCCGTGATCGCTGAAATTGGCCTCCCCGATGGCATACAGGCCGGGGATGGTCGTCATCAGGTTGTAGTCGACCCAGAGCCCGCCCATCGTGTAGTGGGGGGCGGGGTAGATCCGCATCGGCACCGAGTAGGGGTCTTCGTCCGTGATCCGGTTGTACATCTCGAACAGATTCGAATACCGCTCCTCGATGGCTCCCGCTCCTTCCCGCTCGATGGCGTGGCTGAAGTCGAGGTAGACGCCGTTCTTGAGGGGGCCGACGCCGCGTCCGGAGTCCACCATCCTCTTGGCGGCGCGAGAGGCGACATCTCTTGGGACGAGGTTGCCGAAGGCCGGGTAGATCCTCTCCAGGTAATAGTCCCGCTCCGAC
>JBFFIL010000130.1:0-4862 GCA_041556535.1 Acidimicrobiia bacterium
CCGCAGTGGATGATCGGGAAGTACCCGGTCTCGTATGCGGCTGCGAAGTTGCGGATGGCCACGCCTCCCTGGGCCACGGCGTTGGACGTGGCGGATGCGTAGTAGTTCCACGCGGTGCACGAGGTTTGGTCGGTGGGATCGATGTAGTCCATGCCGAGCTTGCGATTGAGCCAGAAGATCGACGTCGAGTAACCGGGGATGTGGCCGCACTGACCGCACGACTTGTGGTGCCAGGTGATCCCTTCCGGGATCTTCTTCGTCCGCCCGTACTTCGTCGTCACCTCGACATAAGGCTCGGGAACCTTCTGGATGATCAGCTCGCCTGCCGCCTCCAACTCGAAGAGAGCCTCCCGGATGTCCCCGGTTGGCGGCAGGTCGCCGTCGAGTTTGAACGGCTGTCTCTTGATCGAGTCGATGGGGATGATCGTCCCGACGCCCTCCGGCTTGGTCATGGTCATATCTCGTACCCCGCGTCCTCCAAGGCTTCCTCCATTACATCCAGGATGATCATGTGCAGGCCCTCGTCGACCTCCTCGATCATGTCCATCACGCCACTGTGGTGCCATATCAGATAGAGCTCGATGAGAGTCTGCTCGGAGACTTCCCAGCTCGAGGAGGTGGTGTGGAGCGTCTCGGGCGGCACGGCCCGTCTCCACAGATCCAGGTTCTCCGAGACGTCTCTCACATCGGGCCCCCAGTCGGGGAACGCGTCCGGCTGGAGCATGTCCGGCGAGACCTGGGTGCCGGTCGTCATGATCTTGTAGACCACGCGGCCATATCCCTCGAGTGCGTCGCGGGACGATTGGAGCCCGTTCTTGACCGCGACCTCGCGGAGGATCGTGATAAGCCCGCCGGGTGAGTTCTGGCGGGGGCACCGGTCGCAGGAGAAGCATTGGGAGCACTGCCAGACGTCATCGTTCATCTGCTCGAAGATGAGCTCGACATCCTCCCGGGCGGCTGCCTGCGCGATCTTCCTCGGTGAGAAGTCGTAGAACCTCGCGGACGGGCAGGCTGCCACGCAGATGCCGCATTCGTAACACCCGTACAGGTAGTCGGGGAAGCGGATGTCGGCACGGACCTCGTCCCAAAGCCTCAGCTTCTCGGAGTACTCGACGTCCGGATAGGAGTCCGGTGCGAGGGTCGCTCCGGGCGACTGGACGAATGTGACTGGTGCCGCCGGGGCTGACATCAGAAGCTGATCACCGCGTCCGCCTCGGCGGCCATGTAGTTGAAGGCGGCCCCACCGATCATCTCGACGCCCTCGATCAGGTCCTCCATCTTCAGGTCGACCAGATCGAGGGACGGCTGACAGACCAGGAAGCGAACGCCGATGTCCTGTGCCTGCTTGATGAAGGTGGCGAGGGGCGCCCCACCATCCTTGGCTGCCAGGTCATCCCCGGTGCCCTTCTGGAGCAACGTCGGCCCGTGCATCGTGAAGTAGATGCCTACCTCCATGTCCATGGCTGCCGCCGCGGTGGCGAGGTAGAACGGGGTCGCCGACTTGGATGGCTCGTCTACCCCGTGTGTCTGTACGTAGAGAATCTTGGACTCGTCCTCCAAGGCCACCTCCTCGCTTTGTGCTCTGGCTTGCTGGTTCCTAGACGAACAGGGCGACGTCGGACTCGGATGCGAAGTCCAGGAACGCCGTTGCCCCGAGGCACTCGGCGCCCTCGATGATGTCGTCCATCTTCACGTTCATGACGCCCATCGTCGTGGCGCATGCATAGAACTTGACGCCGGAGTCGACGCAAGTCTGATACAGGCTCTCGAAGTCCGGGATGTTGGACTTCTTCATCCAGCTCTTCATCATCCAGGTCGCCACCGAGTTCATGCCGGGGAGGATCCCGAGGATCGCCGGAACGCGGAACTCGACCCCGTTGAGGGGCGGCGGTGAAGCGGCATTGCCGACCGCCGACACCTTCATCCTCTTCCGGCGCTTCTCGTTGACGAGGTCGAGGCCGTAGAACGTGCAGAACACCCGGGCATCCCACCCGAGGGCTCCCGCCGTCGAGGCCATGATCAATATCGGATAGAGCTCGTCGAGCCCGCCCTTGGATGCGACCAGCGCGAGTTTCTTTGGCTCGGGGATCGCCTCGGCACCCGGCGCCTCGAATTGAGCGACGTTCGTGCCTGCGTCTGCTGTGGCCATGTGGGTTCTCCTATCGCGTTCGCTTGAACCAAAAGAGGTACTTACCGTCGTCGGCGTCTTCGGCGACCATCTCGTGCCCGGTCTGCCGGGTCCAGGCATGCATGTCCGGGGGTGCGCCGGGATCGGTGGCGATCATGTGGAGGATCTGCCCGACCTCGATCTCCTTTATCGCCTGAGAAGCCTTCACAACGGGGATCGGGCAAAGCAGGCCGGTGCAATCCAGGATCTTGTCCGCCTCCACTTGGACACTCAATGCGGCTCCTTTCGAGGGCGCCTCCAGCGTACCGGCGTGAAAGGCCGCCTGGCCCGAAAACCGGGGGAAATATTCACATACGCACATACACGCATATTCGGCTGCGCGTCATCGCAGCCAGTGCCCGAAACGACGACGCAAAGGGGCATTCGGCCATACGCATGTGTCTCCGATCTGGCATGATGTGCCCATGCCATCGGTACGAGAGGAACTTGACCGGCTGCACGCCAGCGTCTGCAAGGGGCTGGCCGATCCGAAGCGGCTCCTCATCATCAACTCGCTCCGGGACGGCCCGATGTCGGTCACCCAGATCTGCGACGATCTCGGGCTCCCCCAGTCGAATGTCTCCCAGCATCTCGCCATCCTCAGGGACAAGGGCCTGGTGGCCAGCCAGCGCGACGGGCAGTTCGTCTACTACTCCCTCACCTCCGGCAAGATCATCGAAGCCATGGATCTGCTCCGCGAGGTCATGGCTTCCCAACTTGCCCCAGCCGCCGGGGCTGGAGCAATCGGGTCATAAGCCCATCGTGATCCTGGCGCCGGCGCCCGACCCGCTGACGCTGCGCAAACTCATCTCGGTGGCCCGGGAGACCGGCCACGAAGTCGAGGTTGCGACGCACTCGATCGACACCTACCCCGAGCCAGTGGCTGTGGTTGTGATGCTCGAGCATGAAGGATGGGCCGAAGTAGTCCGGCAGTCGAAGGGGATTTGGCCCATGGCGATGGTCGTAGGGGTTCTCAGCCTTCCGGACCCGGGCCTCTGGGCCGCGGCCGAGGATGCGGGCTGCGACCTGGTGGTGACGAGAGGCGCACTGACCAAGACTCTCCCTGCCCGACTCGAAGCCTGGATCCAGTCACCCGGCGGGCGGCGTCTCAGGCTCTTCCCTGTCGCCGACGTCGCCGGGCGCCTCGGAGTGGTGATGCGGTTGGACCACGAAGAGACCGGCCCCCTCGCCGTCTACCACATCGGGCCCGACATCCTCGCAGTGTCCGACCTGTGCCCCCACGCAGGAGCCTTGCTCTCCGAGGGGGAGGTCAACGTAGACGACGGCATCGTCACCTGCCCGGAGCACGGGAGTCGGTTCGACACCCACAACGGGGAGCGGGTGAGGGGGCCGGCCGATCTCGGCATCAGGACCTACGACGTGATCGTGGAGGACGGACAGGCCTACCTGCTTCTCGACCCGGGATGATCCGACAGGATCGGAATCAGGTTCTTAGTATCCGAAACGGGCATATGCAGATCCGCGCATTTAACGAGGTTGTGGAGACCCAACACTGAGATACGGCTTCGTCATCGACCAGGACATCTGCATCGGCTGTCACGCGTGCACGGTCGCGTGTAAGACCGAGCACCAGGTCCCCCTCGGAGTCAACCGCACCTGGGTCAAGTACATCGAGACGGGCACGTGGCCCAACACCGACCGCTCGTTCTCGGTGCTCAGGTGCAACCACTGCACCAACGCCCCGTGCGTCGCCATCTGCCCTACCAAGGCGCTGTTCAAGCGAGAGGACGGGATCGTCGACTTCAACACGGAGCTCTGCATCGGATGCAAGTCGTGCATGCAGGCCTGCCCATACGACGCCCTCTACATCGACCCCCACGACCACACTGCCCAGAAGTGCAACTACTGCGCCCACCGCACCGACATCGGGCTTCAACCGGCGTGCGTGGTCGTGTGCCCGGAGCAGGCGATCATCGCCGGCGACCTCGACGACCCTGCAACCCGGATCGCCCGATTGGTCGCCAGCGAGCGAATGACGGTCCGGGCACCCGAGCAGGGAACGGGCCCCAACGTGTTCTACAAAGGCGTCAACCCGGCCAATCTGGACATCGCACAGGCCGGCGCACTCGCCGATTCAGGACTGTGGCGGGATGCACCCAACATGGGCAACTCCTGGCTGTCGGTCGACCTGACGCCCAAGCCTGCCGGTGAGATAGGCAACCTGGGCAGGGAGACGCCATCGCCATCCCTACCCGTTGCCACCCAAAGCGAGGCTCAGCCGCCCAGGGTCGTCTACAACACCGACCACCCGATGCCCTGGGGCTGGAAGGTCAGCGCATACTTTCTCACCAAGGGCATCGCAGCAGGCATCGCAATGGTGGCGGCGTTGGCTTTGGCCCTCGGGCTCGAGACGGAAACCGCCTGGCTGCGGTGGCAGGCGCCACTCATCGCCGGGGTCTTCCTCCTCCTCACAGGGGTGTTCCTCGTGTGGGATCTGAAGCGTCCCGACCGGTTCCTGTTCCTGCTGACCAAGGGGAACCCGGGATCGTGGCTGGTGAGGGGGGCCTGGATCCTCGGAGCCTTCGCGGTCCTTCTCGGCATCTGGTTCCTCACCGGTGCCCTCGGGAATGGTCCTCCCGACCTGCTGATATGGGCATCGGCGGGGCTGGGGCTCGCCGTTGCCGGCTACACGGCGTACCTCTTCGGCCAAGCCGAGGGACGGGATCTCTGGCAG